>CAMLRB010000125.1 GCA_946482295.1 uncultured Bacteriovorax sp.
AAAGCATCTGATCCAACGATGAGTAAAGTGTTTCCTAGTAAGTGTGATAGGGCGAAACCGCACAAGAGAAGACCCGTCAAACCCATGACTTGTTTTTTAGTCACGGAGTTCATAAACGAGCACGAGCTTTTAGAAGTCATTTGAGAGCGCTCCTTGAAAATTTGGTGCTAAGATGTGTATTCCTGAGAATAATAACTCAATGAACATGGATGGTTAAGTTAAAAGATGGTTCTTACACTGAATTAAACGTGGACGAAAATACGACTTCTTTTGACCCATTTTGAACCTCTTTTGTATTCCCATTAAACCTAATTAAGATTAGACTTTTTTTGTGATCGGCCAGACGTTAAATAGTTGTTGTTGCCTTCGCTGACTTAAGGAATGTGAATGAAAGAGACCCATGAGTTCGACTTAATAGGATGGACGGAGAACGTTAGTTTTCCTGATTTTAAGCTCAAAAATTTAAAAGCTAAAATTGATACTGGGGCAAAAACTTCGGCCTTGCATGCTGAAGAAATAGAATACATCGTTCATAAAGGAAAGAAATGTGTGAGTTTTGTCGTGGTTAACGATGAGGGAAAACGCAAAGTCATTAAGGCCCCTTTAGTTGAAGAACGTGTGATTAAAAGTTCAACTGGCTACAAAACGGTGAGACCTGTAGTTTCTACACATATTCAATTAGGAAGACACGTCTACGAAATTGAAGTGACACTCATCGATCGAAACCTGATGGGTTTTAAAATGTTGCTCGGTCGCGAAGCGATAAAAGGTCGCTTTATTATAAACCCCGCACGTGCTCATCTTTTGTCGAAATAATTAATACGGAGACTCAATGAAAATAGCCATTTTATCGCGAAGCTCTAATTTGTACTCGACGAAACGATTGTTAGAGGCCGGACGCGCCCGCGGTCACGAGATTGAAGTGATTGATACATTGAAATGTTATATGGACATTACTTCAACTAAACCAATGGTCCATTATCAAAATAGAGTGCTCGACGATTTCGATGCTATCATTCCTCGGATTGGAGCTTCGATTACATTTTATGGAACGGCCGTTATTCGCCAGTTTGAAATGATGGGCGTTTTTTCGCTCAATGAAAGTGTGGCAATCTCGCGAGCTCGCGATAAACTGCGCTCCCTCCAACTCCTCTCGAGAAAAGGTCTCGGTCTTCCTATAACGGGTTTTGCTCATAATACAAAGATGACTTCTCAACTGATAAAACTTGTTGGTGGAGCTCCTCTTGTCATTAAACTTCTTGAAGGAACACAAGGAAAAGGTGTTGTACTCGCTGAAACAGATTCTGCCGCAGAATCAGTAATAGATGCTTTTCGTGAAATGAACGCAAACATTCTCGTTCAAGAATTTATTAAAGAAGCACGTGGATCAGATATCCGCTGTTTTGTTGTTGGTGATCAAGTTGTTGCATCAATGATGAGAACGGCAAAAGAAGGCGAGTTCAGATCAAATCTTCATCGCGGCGGTACGGCAAAAATCATCGAGATTACCGTTGAAGAACGTCAGGCCGCTCTCGATGCCACAAAGGCATTAGGACTTAACCTCGCGGGTGTAGACATGCTCAGATCATCTCGTGGTCCGCTTATTATGGAAGTAAACTCGTCTCCAGGTCTCAATGGTATCGAAACGGCAACGGGTAAAGACGTTGCAGGAATGATCATCGAGTATCTCGAAAAAATGGATAAAAATTCTACTGAGACCAAAGGTAAAGGCTAGGTTAAAAGAAGGTGCAGATCAACGAATTTCCAGCCGAATATTTTGTCAAACTAGACGGCAATGACTTTTTGTTAGGGCGTCTTTCTATTAACAAAATGAACTCAACTTTTTGGGTGGAAATCGATATTGTTCAAAAAGAATCAAAAAAGATTTGGGCGCATGTTGGAGATCTCTATAATGTTCCAGATCTCGATGAAGCGATCACCGCATCTGTTCAGAAGCTCTCTCAGCACGTAAAACCCAAATAATTACTGTGGTAAAATTTCAGCCATGGCCTCAAAGATTTCTTTATAATTGCCTTTGTTGTAACCTTCGCTAGAAAACTTCTGTATGAACTCAGCTTTATGAATCGGTCCTTTGTTGTCGATCATTATTTTGGCAAGCAGACCACTCAAGATAAATAGGCAAGAAAGAGGTCCTGTTTGATTAGCATTTAACATTCTAGGAAAGCCGTTTCCATTGGGCATTTCATGCTGTTCGAGCACGAGGCGATCCACATCAGATGGAATATCTCTAAAACCAGCGATGAGTTCACAGGCCGCCTGTGGGTGATGAAGATACATCTGACGCTCTTCTTCTGAAAACTTCTCTTTTTCTTTTTGAAACTGAACATAGTCGATAATTTTAATGAGTTCCAAATTGGAAAGTGTAATATCTTGCACGAATGCAGCGAGGGAGAGTTTAATAAACGTGCTCTCACTAAACCATGAAAGGTTTTTAAACGTTGCGGAAGCAATGACCACTTGTAATGTATACACTTGTGAAGGGTAGTCTCCCAGCATATCCAGTCGATCCCAAAAATCACTCAGCTTTGAATTTAAGTTGATTATCTTTGCTGTTTGAAAAATAGTTTCACGAACCATTTCTTGATGTTCAGGAGTCATCCCTTCAAGTTTGATCATCTCGCACATTTGATGATGAGTAAGGGCCAATCTATCAGTGACTCTCATTTCTGAACCAGTGAGAAAATCTTTAATTCGTCGTCTGATATTAGTAAGAATAAGCGATTTATCTCCCTCTGTTTTGAGAAACAGAGTATTGATGGCCTTCGCTTTGTATTTCTCTTTTTCGGTCTGATCGAAAATGTCGTTCTTGTTCAAGCATTTCACAACTTTTTTTTCTGAGAGTCTAATATAAACATCAGCAGGAGCAAAAAGAATGAGCGCAAGAAATTCAATTGTCACTGGAATATAATCCACAGATTTCCACTCATCATTTTCAGCAATCTTCAACATTGAGAAGACATGCTCAACACCTTTGAAAATTTCTGGTTTTTGAATATTCCCGAAAACAAGTTCTGCAGGATAATTGACGGGATCATCGGAAGGAGTGACCGTACTACAGAGAACAAATTTTACAGACATCTTTTCTTCTGTAATGAACTTTAAAACGGAAGGTCCCATCCCATTAGGCATGTTGTGGTCGCATATACAAAGATCAAACTTTTCTTTTTTGAGTTCTGCTATCGCCGCTTGGCCGCTTTCAGCGTGAACAATTTTTGATTCTGGTCCGGTAATTTCGTCGACGAAAAATCCAAGGATTTCGCGGATAGCTTCTTCATCATCGACTATCAATACTTTTAGTGGCTTCATAGTTGACCTGTTAACATTAGTATAAATGTTTATCGTCTTGAGCTCTTTAAAAGCTGATAGTGTGAAAAACTCTTAATATATGATAGTTGTCACATTGCATGTAAGAAACGGTAAGAAAGGTATGTCATATTAATGACTTACTAATTCTGTCTGTTGTCAATTTGATGACTTACACAATGACAGATTTAACACGAGGAAACAGCTAGTTAGCTCAATTGTCGATCTCAAAAGGCCGTTTTAAAAGTTGGCACGACTCTTGGATATAGTATTAGTGTGTGTGGAGAATCTATTAAAAGGATTTTTTTAGACCTCCTGTGAATGTCTCTCAAAAAGCCCATTGCTGAAATATGCTCTGGGCTTTTTTGTTTAAGGACGTCATGAAAGAAATCAATCAAGCAACATTCAATGAGCTTTTCGGAGTTACAGATGAGTATATCGACTGTATGTTCAAGTCTGTTGATTTCACGGCCAATCGTTTGACGCTTAAAAAATTTATCGATTGCACCTTTATCGAATGCAATTTAAGTAACATTGACCTAAAGAATGCAACATTCAGAACATGTCGTTTTGAAAACTCCAAATGTTTAGGTCTTAATTTTTCCTCCGTTCAAACTTTTTCTAATGTCGAATTCATCGACTCACAACTTGATTATTCATCATTCCAAGCGATGAAAATTAAGAAAACTATTTTTAAGAACTGCTCTTTGAAAGAAACAGAATTTTCAGAAGCGGACTGTTCCGGTTCTGATTTTTCAGGTTCTAAATGTAGTGGCGCTCATTTTACGCGCGCGAATCTATCTCATTGCGATTTTAGAAGTGCGACAGATTACAACATAGAACCAACCTATACTGTCCTGACTAAAGCAAAATTCTCTGGCCCAGAAGTCCTCAGTCTTTTAAGATCATTTGATATTATTATCGAGTGAACTCATGAAAAAATTTTATCCATTACTGCTTCTGCTCACATCGTGTGCCGTCAATTACAACATGCCTACGAATCGTTTTGAATCACCTGAAACGCGCGGAAAATTGAAAACAGGTTTTTATGCTGGTGTTGGAAAAGGCGTGAATGTAGAGCTCACTCCGAATTATTCAACGACATGGGCGACGACTACTCAACCAAACATTTCAAAAACAGGTTATACAACTTTAGGCGCTGATATTGGTGTTACAGAGTCCATCGATATAGGTGCAAAATACATCAGCGATTTAGGAATCGCGGGTGATGTTAAATGGCAGTACGCTGGCAATACAACAGATCATGGTTTTAAAGGCGCACTCTCAGGTTATGCTGGCATCGGTTCAGAGACATTAAGTGAATCCAATTCAACTCCTTCAAAGGCGGAATTATCGAATATGGGAGCAGGACTAGATGCTCTCTTTGGTTACCGCACCGGTAAAAGTTTACTCTTCTATGTTTCTCATTTTTACGATGTGGCCTCTTATGATCTCAAACAAACGAGAGGCGCAACTTCTACCAACTTCCATGGCTCTTCAAGAAATCTTGGAGGTACGGGAGGGATTATCCTTTCTCTCTTTGAGAAAATTAATCTCACAGCGGAATACGCCCGTTCTAAGGCCACTGCGGGAAATTCTAAAACATACGTCAGTGCCGTTGGTGCACAACTCGAAGTCGAGTTTTAATGATCCATCATACGATAGATGAGACTCGCAAGTGCGCGAGCGCCTTTTTGCGAGAGATTGTCGTAGAGAGGATTATACTCATAGATCCCGAAGTGTTTAATCCTTAATACATCGAGAGCATAGACGAGCAGCTCTTCCACAAAGTGGTAGGGAAGTCCGCGGTGATTGACAGCGGAAACACCTTCCATAATTCCTGAATCGAGTGCATCTGCATCTAAGCTTAAAAGATATATAGCTTCGGGATCGTACGGAATCATGCGCTCAAACTGTTTCCAGTTTTGAGAAAAATTATGAGTAAGAACTTTTAAATCTTCATAGGTCGCGACCACTTCGCGGGCTTCACCGAGCTCACTCATGGTCGTTTTTGCGTTGGCAAAATCATGAATGCCTAATTGGATGAGCTTAAACGTTCCTTCAAATTCTCTGGCAAACTGTCGGAAGGGCGTCCCTGAATTATGAAATTCATCGATCCGTGTATCGAGGTGGGCATCAATATTGATGACGACTATATTTTTATGACGAGAGTTAATCGCTTTAAGAAGAGGGTAGACATGATCATGTCCGCCTCCAATAGATATAAACTTTTTTGCTTTCGGGTAGCTTGTCATCATAAGCTCAAGTTTTTCGGCAGCAGTCTTTTGAGCTTCATCGAACTGAGCATCCTCAAGAGTAGGATTCCCGACCTCCACATCGGACCACAAATCATTCGTATGGACGGCCAATTTTTTGACGACAGAAAGGATCGCCTCTGGGGCGTAACATGAACCTCGACGACCAAAATTTCTAATGACTCCAACATCAGAAGAATGTTTGAAGAATAATGTCTGCGCCTCTGAAGGGATCACTCGGTTTTCGATCATGCGTTCGCGATCGCGAGTACTGGCATTTTCGATGATAGGATCAGTTTTCATGGGGCTTCCTTGAGGCATATTTAGCCGTTTAAAAATTTACGATGTGAGTATATCATTAATCCATAGAATGAAAAAAGAATGGTTCATATTTAGAGGCACTCATCACCACGGTCCCTATTCCTTGGCGGAATTGGTCGAATTTTTAAAGAGCGAAGAGCTCTCGACACAATCGCTCATTTGGAAAGAAGGTTCAGAAAAGTGGGAAGCTGTGGCGAAAATTCCAGAGGTCATGACGGCCTTTGAAGGTCCTGCAAAAAAAGCTGAACCTACCTTACCGGAATTGCCCAGCGATGACGATGAAATGCCGCCAATGCCTCCGCCATCGCTCAGTCCAAAACAAACAACGAAACAGAAAGCTCCGATCGAAGAAATGGATGACGAACTCCCTCCGCCCATTCCACTCGATGCTCTTTTACAGACGAAAACTTCAATAGGAGAACCAAAAGCAAAACCTTCTCCGCGCAACTGGCGCGCAGGACTTTTTGCTATGGCAGCTCTCCTTCTCATTGGACTTATTGCTTGGTTTGCCTTTTTTGAACCAGGAAAAACATCAATAAAAATTAAAGGACTCATGCCAGTCTATTTAGAGCGTTTACAAGAAACGGCCGAATCTAAAAGTCCAGCAATTATGTTTTCACTTGCGCTTTCTCTTGATGGAAAAACGATTTGGGTATCGACAAATAAAAGTGGAGTTGTGCTCGCGAAAATTAAACTTACGAGTTTACCAAAACGTGTATTAGGCCAGCAGACAGTAGTTGTTCTCACGCAAGGTGTGATTAGAGATCATGTAGGAAAATTTGATCGCATGGATCTTCTGGAGGGAAATCAATTCACACCTGGCGAGTACAAAGTTCATTTAGAAGGACGTAAAATTCATTTCCTCAATGAAAAGTTTCCTTTCCTGAATAGCTTCAGTTTTACTAAAAAATTAAATTCTCGCATTAAGTACGAAGGGGATGCTCTTATTTATTCTGGGATTCCTCGCGAATTTGAAAAGAAGCTCATTGATTATCACTCAACGATGCTCAATGAAAAACTCAAACCTTTTCAAGATAAACTGGAACGACTAACGACGTTTCAATCGCTCCTTAATCAAACGGCTGAAAATTATTTACTCACTTTGGATAAAATAAAAAAAGGAAGTGAGATGAATGATTTTGAAACTCAATATCAACAAAATGTTTCACCGATCATTCAAAACCTGGTTCTGGCCGCTCACGATATTTCTAACAACCCGGCCTTCAAGGAAGATTTTAGAAATCCAATTGCTCCTTACAAAGATCAAATTCAATTGGGAAAACAAATCGGCGAAATGGCCTCAGATATGATCACTGAAACACGTAAGCTTAAAAAAGTTTCAGAAAAAGACAAGGCCCAGCTGAAATCAAAATTCGAAAGTCGCTACAGAACGATCAAAGTTCAAATTGATCTCAACATTAAACTGTTGAACGAACAAATCAAAAAATTGTCACTCTAAAATGGCGTAAGCACTTTTTGATTCAAAAGGAATTTTGTCACTACAAACGAAATCACCTTTTTCATCCTTTTTTAACCTTGCCCCGTAAAAGACAGGGTCGTGCTCAAAGATCATCGTGAGCTTTTTCTCATCTATAAAAGATAGGAATTCTTTTTTATCTTTGGTTGTTACACCTGGGGAAATGTCATAACCCATGACCCATGGGATATGGACATGGTTAGAAGTAGGAATGAGATCGGCCATGTAAATGAATTTATCATCATAAGCATGAAGTAAATAAGGAGTGTGGCCCATAGAACATTTAAATTTAAGTCCTGGCAGAATTTCTCCCTCCATTCCTTTGAGAAAATGAATCTTGTTTTGTTTTTCATACCATTGGATTATCGGAAGACAATATTCCATTTGAAACGAGCCCGTGTCTCTGTCAGTTGGCCTCAAACTATATTCAAAATGATCTTGATGAAGATGGAGTGTGGCCTGATCAAAAACTGGCAACATCTCGCTTTCGACTTTTTTGGCAATTCCCCCGACATGATCAAAGTGCAAGTGAGAAATGACGAGATCTGTTATATCTGATGGTTTTAGGTTGATTTCTGCCAGGGCCTTCTCCAAGGGGGAAACACCACCGACAATGCCAAAACGGGAATCGAATTTTTCTCCGTGGTAATCACCAATTCCAGTGTCGATGAGAATATTTCTAGCACCTTCGCGAATAAGAACCAGGCGAAGGGCGAGTTCAATGCGGTTTTGTTCATCAGCGGGATGAACTTTATTCCACAGAGGTTTAGGAATTATCCCAAACATGGCGCCGCCGTCTAATTTAAATCTCGCAGGTTCGAGGGAAAAATATTTTTTAGTCATGATTTTATTTTGATTTTTTTCTTCTTAAATTGCAAGATATTGGGCGTTGTTCCTTTAAGGACAAAGACGCGACCTTTATTATGAGCGTCGAAACATCACTACCACACTCATCTCGAGGAGAAACTATGAACGTCCATGAGTATCAGGCCAAAGATTTAATGCGCAAATTTGGCATTAAGGTTTTAAAAGGCCAAGTCGCAAAAACTGTTGATGAAGCAGTGGAAGGCGCAAAAAAATTAGGGGGAAATATTTGGGTTGTTAAAGCTCAAATTCACGCCGGCGGAAGAGGAAAGGCCGGAGGTGTAAAACTCGCTAAGTCGCTCGACGATGTTAAAAAATACGCCAGCGAAATTTTGGGAGCAACTCTTGTTACTCACCAAACAGGTCCAGAAGGAAAAAAAGTAAACACTCTTCTTATCGAAGAAGGCTGTAACATCGCTAAAGAATTTTACTTAGGGATCGTTCTCGACAGAAACACTTCTAAAGTGACATTCATGGCCTCTAAAGAAGGCGGAGTGGAAATCGAAGAAGTTGCTCACAAAAATCCAGATGCCATCGTAAAAGTTCCTGTTGAACCAGGAGCGGGATACCAGCCATATATCGGCCGTATTCTTTCAAATGCATTAGGCCTTGATGCTGCTCAATCAAAAGAAGCAGACGCTTTCTACAAAGGTTTATACAAGCTTTATGTTGAATCAGATTGTTCAATTGCTGAAATCAATCCACTCGTATTAACGGGTGACAACCAAATGATTGCATTAGATGCAAAATTAAACTTCGACGAAAACGCGCTTTTCAGACACCCTGACATCGCGGCCTATAGAGACCTTACTGAAGAATCAGCTAAAGAAGTTGAAGCTTCAAAATACGGTCTTTCTTATATCGAACTTGATGGAAACATCGGCTGTCTAGTTAATGGTGCGGGTCTCGCAATGGCGACTCTCGACATCGTTAAACTTCACGGCGGAAACGCTGCTAACTTCCTCGACGTAGGCGGTGGAGCAACGAAAGAAGCTGTTGAGCAAGCTTTCAGAATCATCCTTTCTGATCCAAACGTTAAAGCTATCCTCGTTAACATCTTCGGTGGAATCATGAAGTGTGACATCATCGCAGAAGGTGTTGTTGCTGCAGCAAGAGCTGTTTCTCTAAACGTTCCTCTTGTGGTTCGTCTTGAAGGAACAAACGTTGATCTTGGAAAGAAAATTTTAAATGAATCTGGCCTCGCTATTACAGCTGCTGGTGATTTAGGTGACGCTGCTAAAAAAGTCGTTGCCGCTGCAAAAGGAGTTTAATCATGGCGATCATGATCGATAAAAATACACGTCTCATTACAATCGGTATTACTGGTAAACAAGGAACTTTCCACACTCTTCAATCGGCCGCATACGGCACGAAAGTAGTGGGTGGTGTCACTCCTGGAAAAGGAGGAACCGTTCACGAAGGATGGCCAGTTTTCAACACAGTTAAAGAAGCTGTTAAAAAAACAGAAGCAAACGCAGCGATGGTTTTCGTACCACCTCCATTTGCCGCTGACGCTATCTTAGAATGTATCGAAGCAAAACTTCCAATCATCATCGCGATCACGGAAGGAATTCCTATTCTTGATATGGTTAAAGTTAAAGATGCTCTTTCAAGAAATCCAGAAGTGCGTTTAGTAGGACCTAACTGTCCAGGTGTTATCACTCCAGGTCAGTGTAAAATCGGAATTATGCCAGGACACATTCACCTTCCAGGAAGAATCGGAATCATCTCTCGTTCTGGAACACTCACATACGAAGCTGTAGGACAACTAACTGCTCGTGGAATCGGTCAATCAACATGTGTTGGTATCGGTGGTGACCCAGTTAACGGAACAAACTTTATCGACGTTCTAGAAATGTTCAATAAAGACCCAGACACTGACGGTGTCATCATGATCGGAGAAATTGGAGGCTCTGCTGAAACAGATGCTGCTCGTTGGATCCAGAAAAACATGAAGAAGCCAGTTGTTGGATTTATTGCTGGTGCAGCTGCTCCTAAAGGAAAGAGAATGGGGCACGCAGGTGCGCTTATCTCTGGAGAAGACGATACTGCTGCAGCAAAGTTTAAAGTTTTAGAAGAGTGTGGTATCACTGTAGCGAAATCGCCAGCTGACCTCGCTTCAAAACTTGAAGAAGCCATGAAAGCAAAAAACATCGCGATTAGAAATTCTTAGTTTTTATAATTTTTCTATAAGGAGAAAATACAATGGAAAGAACATTTTCAATCATTAAGCCAAACGCAGTTGCTGATAACAATATCGGTAACATCATCGCTCGTTTCGAAAAAGAAGGTCTTCGTATTGCTGGCCTTAAACTTACAAAACTTTCAAAAGAAAAAGCTGAAGGTTTCTATATCGAGCACAAAGAGCGTCCATTCTTCGGATCTCTTGTAGGCTTCATGACTGAAGGTCCAGTAGTTCTTATGGTTCTTGAAGGCGAAAACGCTGTAGAAAAAAACCGTAAAATCATGGGAGCAACTAACCCAGCTAACGCTGAAGAAGGAACTCTTCGTAAACTTTACGCTAAATCAATCGAAGCTAACGCTGTTCACGGATCTGACTCTCAAGCAGCTGCTGATCGCGAGATCAACTATTTCTTCGACAGAAACGAACTTCAAAACAGATACTAAAATACTAAAGGCCCTCGAAAGAGGGCCTTTTTTTTACGCAAATGAAAACAAAACTAAAAGTCATCTCCTACATTTTTAAAAATGATGAAAGCGAAGTTTTAGTTTTCGACCATCGTGGTATGCCCGAGGCCGGTACACAAGTTGTGGGCGGAACGGTGGAGAGTGGTGAAGATTTCAAGGCCGCACTCGCGCGTGAAATTCTCGAAGAATCAGGTCTCGTCATCAACGTCGACGACATGGTCCCGTTAGGTGAGACGACTTATCACCGCAGAGATAAACCTGAAATTAACCAGCGCCATTATTTCAAAATACTTTGCAATGATTTGCCAACATCGTGGTCTCACACCGTCGAAAGCGACGGTGAAGACAACGGACTCATTTTCGATTTTTTCTGGCTCACAAGAGAAGAAGCAAAAGTAAAACTCACCGGAAACTTCGGCGA
>CAMLRB010000126.1 GCA_946482295.1 uncultured Bacteriovorax sp.
AGACTATGTCTTAGGAAGTAACCAAGAGGTAACCATGGAAAGAACTATTGAAGCTGCTGAAATCATTGAAAACAAGCAATTTTTCAGCGGCACATGTGATAAAGAAAAGAATGAAGAAAAGAATGGCGTATGTCCACTTAGAGAACTTTTAAGCCGCTTAGGTGATAAATGGTCAGTGCTTCTCATTCTCACACTTGCAAGAATGCCAGAGGAGCGTGCGCGCTTTTCAGAGCTCAAAAGGAGCATGCCTGACATCTCTCAAAGAATGCTAACAGCGACTTTGAGAAACTTAGAACGCGACGGACTCATCTCGCGCGAAATGTTTGCAGAAGTTCCCCCAAGAGTTGAGTATCAACTTACCGATTTAGGATTATCAATCTTGAATCCTATGCGCGAAATCGTAAAATGGATTGAAGGCAATTGGTCTACGATTAAATCGAGCAGAGCTGTTTTTGATGAGAAAAATGTTAAAGAAACTACTGCCGATCTTCACTAAAAATGTCTAAGGTTTTTACACCGTGAAAAATTAGGGAAAGCGAATACGTTCCTTTCCCTAACCTTGATATACTTCACACATGAAAACAATCAAGGTAGTCATTTCATTCATTTTCATTTTGGCATTTACAAATGTTTTAGCTAGCAGTTCTAAGAGCTGCAATTGTTTAACGGCACTTACACAAGAAATTCAGGATCAAAATTCAGAAATTAATCGCCTGTATAAATTCAAGCATAATTCGTTTGTTAAACTTGGCAACGACGCTGAATTTCTCGAAGGTTCTAATAATGATAATGTTGTCATTCTCATTCATGGTTTTATCGCTTCACCGTTTGAAGTTCGCGAGCTCGCGGAAAGTTTGAACCGAGATGGACATTCAGTTTATATGCCTTTGCTGTATGGATTCGGTGCTTATGGTGATATGGCCAATGAAGGAAAACTTAGTAAATGGCGTGAACAAATTCGCGAAGCCGTTCAGTTAATGTCACGTTGTTTTAAAAGTGTGAGTTTAGGGGGAATGTCATTGGGGGCAGCGCTTGCCACTGATTATTACCTGACAACAAAAGATTCTCGCATTACTTCACTTGTTCTTCTTTCTCCTTATTTTGATATTTCTCAGTCCATCGCCAAACTTTTGGTAGGACCTTTGTCATCAGTAAAAGAGAGTGTCAGTCTAGAAACTTTACACTCGTTATCGCGTTCTAGTGATCTGGTGGAAATTTTAAAAAACAAAAAATATTACTCAAACATTATGCCTTTCATTACTCTTCAAGAAGTTTTTAAATTAAGCGAAGAACTGAATACTATGCAGTCTAATAATTTATCCAAGGTTCCGGTTTTGGTTGTATCTAGTGAATACGACATGACCATTAATCTTGAAAAAGTTAAAACACTTCCTAAAAGACACTTTAAAAATGTGTCTCATTTCAACATGAAAGCGGATCTAAAAGTTCCACATCAAATTCTTTTTCAAAGCAGTAATCCGGTTTTCGAATCTATGGCCAGAAAGATCAGAAATTTTATTATGGTCAGTAGCTTCAAACACCGATAAGCTTAGTAGATGATCGACAAAAGAAAAATCATTCAACACTTAATAGAAAATCTCAAACGTGAACTTCACGAAGTCGAAGCCGCGGCCAAATCTACAAAAGATCTTGCAACGGCAGACGATCTAAAATCTGAAGGGAAGTATGATACTCGAGCGATAGAAGCCTCCTATCTGGCAAGTGCCCAGAACAAAAGAGTAGAAGAGCTCAAACTTGATATTCAGTTATTAGAAGACATTGAATTACCCGAGACACCTTCAAGTACAATTCAACTAGGATCGTTGGCCGTTATAAGTTGCAACGGGCAGGAGCGATTTTATTTTATATCTTCTACATCTGGTGGAAGTATGCTTCAAATTGATGGTCACTCCATGCTCGTTATTTCCGTTTTTTCACCAATTGGAAATGAAGCTCTTGGTTTATCGGCCGGTGAGAGTTTTGAGGTGGAAACTCCTAAAGAAATACGCAATTACGAAGTCGTAAAAGTTTATTAATAAATGAAACGATCAATGGGACCTAAATGCCAGCCTGTAAAATCTTTTAACAAACATCGAAAGAGAAAAACTCCAGGTGCTGTATTATCGAATCTCTTCAGGAGAGCTATCTCTGGTTGAGGCCAATCTGTTTTAATGGATTCTGCCATCTGTTTTAGCGCATGAAGTTTATTGGTGGCAAAGTAGTGTGTTCTTTGCTCAATTATGTCATTAAATGTTTTATTTTCACTTTTATTAAGTTCAGCATTTGTGAGATTGCGATGAGCTTCAATAATAGGATGATCTAAAAGATTATCGTGAGAAGTAGAAACTCTCGACCCAGGATAAATACCTTCGTCTTTACATCCTAAAAAAATAACTAATTGGAGATTAAGGGATTCATCGTTGCTAACTTTTAATTTGAAATCTTTTTTGTACCAGAAGACTTGTTCGAAGCTTTGTTGAAGATATATACCTAATTTAGAAAGTGGAGGTGATTTTTCCATTGGTGCAATAAATAGCTTATCATCAATCCATTTGGACCAGGCCCATCTTTCAACTCCTTCGCAAATTGCCCTAAATCTTGTTGTGTCCAGATCAAATCCAGCAGCGAACCCACTGCTTGAAGGGAAATTCACAAGATCAAATTCACTTTTTGCTATCGGATCAGCTGCGATGATATTTAGGTAAGAACGTTCAAAAGCTTCAGCAACAGCAATCCTTATAGCTGTATCTTGATCATTGGCCGTACCACCACAGAAAACATTTCCAGATCCTTCCGTTCCAAAACACTTGTATGCTATAGTTTCACGATCGAGATTCTTGATTTCCTGAACGATAAGTTCTTTAAAGCTCGGATTAATGTCTTTCAAAGATTCTAATAAATTCATTCTATTTCAACTTGATTAGTTCAAATTGTGGATAGAGAGTTGTCGGCGGTAATGAGTTAGGATCAAGCTGATCAGTTACGAGCCATTTGTCTGAATGATGTAGTATAGGAATGACAACAGCATCTTCATTTAAAATATTGTTAAAACGATCGACAAAATTTTGGTCTATTGATTGAGCTGATTTAATTCCATTAAGAACAAGTTTACAAATATTTCCGGATAAATCAGGAAAGTTCACCCCAAGTTTGGTACAAAACATCATTTTGATCGCTGTATAGACAGGATATGCACCAATATCTACCGATGCAATACGAGCATCAAAGTGATGATTAGAATCTGTTTTTTCAAACCATTTTTTGTCATTGAGATCGCGAGCTAATAATTCGAATTCTCTACCCGAACCAGTAAGAGCATGTGTAATTATTTTTTTAAGATCATCAATCTCATTTTGAGAATAGGTCGAACGTTCAAGTGCGAATGTGAGTTTACTTTTTTTCTGGCCAGATTTTTTGTAAGTTGATTTAGTAGCTTCAATTCCTTCGGTGCGTGCAGCCGGATAGAAAAATCTGGATTTCACTAAATCAGGATATAAACTCAGAACGCGATTTTTGAAAATTTGGCGATTTTCTTCATCGTTAAAAAAATCATTTTTTGTAGGACTAAGAACAAAACTTTCTAAACGTGTAGGTGGACTTTTGATCCAATAGGCGTTTTTCACCTCAACATCTGAATTAACAAAGAATGGCATTCTGCGAATCGCAGGGATTTTATCTTCAAATGTTTGTTGATCAATTCCGATGAAACCAATTTCGATCTCTGGAAACGACTCGTCTGTGACTGTGTACCAATTTTTTCTCAATGAGAGTTCAACTATTGAACCAACAAAATTCTTAACACTATAAGGGCCTGATGAAATTAGTTTTCCATTTTTTTCTATCCATAGGCCAAAGTAGGGCATGCGCAGGATTTCAAGAAGATCATCTGGATTTTCATCAAACTCCATTATGAGAGTATTTTCTTTCACTGTTAAACCCGGCAGTGTTCCAGATCCTTTAACAAATTCATTCCAACCGATAAGGTGATCGAACATGATAACTGAACCTCTTTCAGCATATTGCTTGAGACTGGCAAGAAGAACAGTTTGAAAAAGTTTTGCATCGATAAGCGTTCCATCTTCCATAAGAAGATTAGATCGAATAACAAATGACCATGTTTTTTTATCTGCAGATACATTCCAACTTTCTGCTAAGTAAGGTTCAAGTCTACCGCTTGCACCGTATTTAACCAGTGTCCCAACGACAGCATTTAAAACAATTTGATTATGTGAAAAATCTGCATCTTTTTTAGAAAGAGAAAGTTTGCTTTTTTGAGGTTCATTGACCGCAATTTGAAACTTCATTTTATTGAATTGTTCTTTCGTTATATGAGTGATTAAGCTTGAATTCTTCAGGAACAAGAAGAACGACACAGCTAAAACAACTAAGATTAACAATATTTGCTTCTTCGTGAACTTTAATTTCAGATTTTTCATTTACAGCGATACCTTCTGATTTTAGGAATTTTAGAACATCAGCTTCATTTGGATTTGTAGGTAGTGTCTTGATGTCCTTAAAGTGAATGTTTTTTATCGGCCCTAGGGAAACCAGCTGCGAATAAGCGGCTTGATTGGCCAATGTTCCTAGGAGAAGTGCAAATAACGTCTTTAATGACATAAATAGACCCCTAAATCTTTTATAGTATAGGTTGAGTCTTATCGAGAATTGGTCTAGTTTTCAACCCATGCTGAAAATAAGTAAGACCTGGAGCCTCATTCTGATTAGTGTATGGCTACTCTGTTGCCAAGGACTTTTTGTTCTCGTACAGCAAAGCCAAGGTCAAAAAATAGTTGAATCAACCCAGTCACAATTGAGACAAGAGCTCGATTTTTCAAACTTTCATTTCCTATCGCGAAGTCTTACCGATTTTACGGTCTCAGGTTCTATTCGCTGTGTAGTCCTTGAAAAGGTCAAGCCCGACTATTTGCAGGTTCTTGACCTTCAATACATGAATAAAGGGGCCTGCTCTGTTCATCCCATAGAATTAAAAGGGAGCGCCTTTAATGTCCTCCTAAAGAGTTTAAATGGTGATAGTTATAGATTGAAATTTATCTCTAATAATTCAATCTATTTTTATTTGGCACTTTGGGGATTTCGTATCCTGGGCATCATCGCACTTCTCGGAATTATGGCAGCAATGAAATCAATTGCTGAAAAAAAGATGTTGGCCGTTAATGCTAAAATCGAAATGGCGGAAAAACTTAAGCAGCTAGCGATGCAAGTTTCTCACGATATTCGTTCTCCCTTAGAAGCTTTAAAAATGGCCATGACGGAAAATACTGATCATGCAAATAGCAAAATCATTGAAGCTTCAGTCAACCGTATCAATGATATTGCAAATAATTTACTTAAGTCTGAAAGAGAGAAAGAGGGTTTTGCTGAAGTTACATTGAATGATCAGATAAAAGAAGTGATCATTGAAAAGCAGTACCAATACAAATCGTTCAGCGGTATCGAAATCTTATATCATGATCCAGGAAAACGTTTTAAAGTTCGTCTGGCCACGATTGAATTTAAAAGAATGCTTTCAAATCTTATCAACAATGCAATTGAATCAATTGATTCTGAAGGGAGAGTTGAAGTCACCCTCTCTGAAGAAAGTAATCAATGTCTTCTCACTGTTAGAGACAATGGACGAGGAATTCCTGCCCACATCATCACGCAGCTTGGTAAAAAATCTTTGTCTTATGGTAAAGAAGGAAATGGTCTCGGACTGACTCATGCAAAAAAAACTGTACAGGCGATTAACGGTAAAATCGAATTTCGTTCAGATCTAAATGCGGGAACTGAAATAATGATTACTATTCCATTGATCGAAAATGTATCAACCTTAAATTCTTATGATTATGTTTATATTGACGATGATAAGGCCATGCGCTTGGCTTGGTCGATGCGAGCAAAAAAGAATCAAGTGGATTTGTTAACACTTCAATCAACAAATGATTTCGAGAACTATCTTTCGAAAATTGATAAAGAGAAAACCTATATCTATATAGATAGTGATCTTGGTGATCATGAAATCAGAGGAGAATTGTTTGCGAAAAAGCTTCACGATCTTGGTTATAAAAACCTTCACCTCGCAAGTGGATATGCCGCTGAAAACTTCGAACTTTTTGACGGTCTAAATTACAGCGGCAAACAGTGTCCATTCTAGTTATTTCTTAGAAAGAAAATTATCAATTGACCAACGTCCAGCCCCTCTACATGCAAATACAAGAGCAATGACTAAATAAAGTAGAGACATTTCTTTTACATCCATTGGATCATTTAAATGGCTCCCAAAAGCCGCAACAGTCATTGTTATGCTCATTAGTAGCGCTGCTGGTCTTGTTAGTAGGCCAATGGCCAAAAATAACCCCCCTACAAATTCAGTAAGCCCTGCTGCCCAAGCAAAGAATGCGGGCATCGGAAACCCTAATTCTTCTACTCCGGCCAGGAATTTTTCGCTTGGTGGAGTTTTGCCCATACCATGAAGAAACGCCATCATGAGTGCAGGAATGATTCTCAAAAGAGTCATTGAGAATTCGTTAATAAAATTGTTTTCAATAGTTGTTTTAAAAATATGTTTTTTCATATTTTAATTCTGCCATTTGCGAAATAATTTTCAACCATTATTTGTTCATACAGTTCACCATCCAGTGAATCCCAAATTTGTCTTCGCATGACCCAAAATAGGCTCCCCAAAAAGTATCTTGTAATCCCATTTCAATTTTTCCCCCTTTAGAAAGAGCATTGAAGAGACGCTCTGTTTCTTCCTTTGTTTCTGGCGAGAGATTGATATAAACGTTGTTGCCTTTGTTTAATTTAAAACCCATTGAATCGACGGCATCAGTTCCCATAAGTTTGTGTCCACCCATGATTGGAAGCTCAACGTGCATGACGAGCTTTCTATCGGCTTCTGACATCTCTGGCATACCTTCTTGAGGAGGCATATCAGAGTAACGGTGAATACCGCCGTTAAATTCGCCGCCAAAGACACTTTTGTAATAGTTGAATGCTTCTTCTGTGTTTCTATCGAAATTGAGATATGTCCCTACAGCTGACATGAGAACCTCCTAGATTGTTTTTGTGATAATTATATGCGTGCTCATTTTTTTGACTATATAGAGTGCATTAAAAGAATGCAGTCAACTCTTGGATTAAAGGCAAATATGCAATTTAAATTTAATAAAGGTATCTTTTCTTAAGTATTGGAGTAATGTGAAGTTGTTAAGTTAATGTTTCATTTATTATTCGGCTTTAGTTCATCAATAAAATCCAATAGCAAATCCAATATTTTTTTTAGCGTAATTCACGTCACAATTATTGTGATCGTTCATAGGGAGTATCCATGTCTCAAAAACTTTATGTAGGTAACTTAGGTTACAATGTTACTAACGAATCATTAGCAGATAAATTTGCACAATTCGGAACTGTTCAATCAGCAAAAATCATTATTGACCGCGATACAAATCGTTCAAAAGGTTTTGGTTTTGTTGAAATGTCGTCTAGCCGTGAAGCAGCTTCTGCCATCACAGAGCTAAACGGAACAGAGTATGAAGGACGTAATATGAATGTTTCTGAAGCTAAAGAAATGGCTCCAAAAACTTCTCGTTCGAACCGTTGGTAATTTAATCCAATCAAGGCCTGTCTAAAACAAGATGGGCCTTTTTTACTTTATAACTTTTCTAATTCTTTTTTAAAGTCGAACGAAAATTTAGTCTTGTAAATTTGGTCTTGGACTTGCCGAATAAGTGAATCAATCTTCTTTTTGTTTCTGTCTAAATTTTGTGAGAGTCTTTCAATAAATAGTAGGTCAGTTTGAGTGATCTCTTTTTTTGTATTGAAATTGTCGCCCAGTCGTTTAATGTCCAATAAATATTCTGAAAGAAAAAATAAATTCTCACGACCGATAAGTGCTTCGTCAAATTTTTGAGAGAAGTTTGAACAGTGCTGTTTATCTAAAATGGGCGATACGCATTTTGAGACAGTGGTGAGTTTAAGTGGTTTTGAAATTTGATATTTTTCTTTATTCAAATCATCTTTAGGAAAAGTTTCATTACTTTTTACACGATGGTAAGCTTCTTCCGCCATTTGTTGCCAATAAAAAGCTCGTCTTTCATTACTGATTAGAAACATATGACTTTGTTTTAAAGCAGTGGGCTTATGAATATCAATTCCTAGAAAAAGTGGATCTACACAATTGGTGTATCGAAAGTTTTCGCCGTAATTGTGGTACATAATGGGCGGAATCTTGTTGTAATTAATTTGTGTTTGTTTACAAGCATGATGCTTTAATTCCGTACGTTTTTTCGTCTCTTCAAAAATTTCATCTCGCAACAAATGATCTTTGTAGATGCCCTCAGCAACAGGCAGACATGCACTTTCAAGTTCCTGACCAACACCTTTGGCCCATTTAAATCCAGAGTTGGAACATTTATCTTTAATACTTATCAAATAAGATTCTAAAAAAAATGGCGCTGATAGACTCGCAAAAGAAGTCCCATTGTCCTTTTCTGGATAAATTGGAAAATTCTTTTGATTTTGAATCATAGAATCGAAACGTACGAAATATTCTCTCAAACTTGTCTGGCAATCACTCACTCTAGACATGCACACACTTGTCTCAATAGGATTTCCAAGTGTGCATGTACCATCTGGATTGAGATTATGTGGAGGCTCTAAAATTTTTTTGTATTTTTCAAAGGCCGTATTACAAACTTGCTGCTTCTTTAAAAAACTTTCGGCCAAGTTTAATGAAGTAATGGTTGCAAGATAAAGAAGATTCGCCCCTGCCATGTTCAATTTAGCATTGATTTTAGGATCATTGGTTTGAATAGAGAGTAGGCTGACCCCCAGAGATGACAAATAATAATCAACTGGAACCGTTTCACTAATCTGCCAAATACGATCTAGTGCCGCAGAGTAGTGACTAGTTAGCTCTGCTCTTTTGGCACTAAGGTCAGCTGATTGAGCATAGCTTAATTGAGAAAAAAGTATGAGGGCTGCAATTGTGTTTTTAATGGTCATGAATAAATAATTTCATGATCTCAAGATCCATTCAAGTTTAGTTTTGAGCTTTAATCAAAAAGCTCTTCAAGAAAAGATTTTTTACGTTTTTGTTTATAGAAATCTTTATGTTTGTAATCCGAGTCACGGAAAATGACTTCCTGGATTTTTTCACGTGGAGTCGATTGAACTGCGTTTTCAGCTTGGGCCTTTTCAATAATTTTATCGAGCTCTCCACGATCCAACCAAACTCCACGACAAGTAGGGCAGTAGTCGATTTCAATTCCCATTCTCTCTGTCATTGATAAAGTTTGATCATTTTTACAGCTTGGACATTTCATTGATTTCTCCCTTGATTATTAGGAGATGATAAAGGCGAATGCCATTTCGACAAAATTGATAATAGCTAACGAATCGTTCGATTAAAACAATATCTAAGTGAGAATTTGCGGTTTGTTTTTAGTGATGATCATTGTGTGCTCATATTGAGCAGCTACATTTCCAGTTTCACCTGAGAGAGTCCAACCATCAGCACCTTCTTCCACATAGGTAGTCTTTGTCGAAAGGAATGGTTCGATCGTAATGACTTGTCCTTCTTTAAGAATTCTTCGGTCAGAGCGATCAAAGTATGGAGCGATAAACTTAGGTTCTTCATGTAGCGCTCTGCCGACGCCGTGACTTCCTAAATTATGAATGATTTTCAAATTGTGTTTGCGAGCAACCTTTTCAATGGCCTTGCCAATAAGATTAAGCGGGGCTCCGGCAGAGGCTACGGCCATAGCAGCATTTAAAGCTTCTTTCGTCGCTCTCATTACTCTCGCTTGAACAGGAGAAGCAACGCCTACGACAAACGATCCACCTGTATCGGCATAGTAGCCATTTAATTCTGCTGAAACATCGATGTTGATCAAGTCTCCGTCTTTGATGACGTATGCATTAGGAATACCGTGAGCGATATCTTCATTTACCGATATACAAGTATATCCAGGAAAATTATAAGTAAATTTTGGAGCAGACTTCGCTCCATGCTTATCTAAATTTATTTTTCCAATTTCATCCAGCTCAAGTGTTGTCATACCAGGCCTTGCGGCCTTCATCATCAATTGAAGAGTTTCCTTCACAATTTTACCAATGATTTGCAGTTGAACGATGTCTTGTCTTGTTTCAATGGTCACTTATGTAATCCTTTTAAAAGATAAATGTATTCTAGCAAATGCCCAGTAAAATGTCCTGAGTAACTATGAGATTTGTTTCTAATGAGTTTTTAAGTTGACCATAAGTTATATGTATTTCCAAGTTCCAGCAATTCTCGAGTTGATTCATTTTCGAAGAGTTTCACTTGTCGCTATTGGGATAGTAAAATGAAAAATTGTACCTTTTCCAATTTTACTTTCGCACCAAATTCTTCCTTTATGTGCCTCGACAATGCCTTTAGCGATTGACAGTCCCAGACCGCTTCCCTGTTTTTGAGTTTCTTTAGCTTGCCAATATCTATCAAATATCTTGGTTAATTGTTCAGTAGGTATACCTGGTCCAGTGTCGGAAACATTTACCACAACTGAGTCGTCAATTTGGTTCATAGAAACTTTGATAGTCCCTTCTTCTGGAGTAAACTTAATCGCGTTGCAAAGTATATTAGACAAGACTTGGCCAATTCGGGAAGCATCACACGCAACTTTTGGAAGTTCAGGCATAATTTTCACGTCGAGAATCTGCTTTTTAGATTCGGCCTGAATTCTAATTCCTTCTATTACTGGCAATAGAACATCACTAACACTATTGGCATAAACATCAACCGAAAATGTACCACTTTCAATTTTTGAAAAGTCTAGTAGATCTTCAATGAGTTGTTTCATATTTAAAGTCGATCTCTGTATTTTTTTTGCTAATTCATGTAGTTTTTCTATATCGACTTGTTCCATTCGATGTAATAGTTGTGCTGCTAAACTAATAGTAGAAACTGGATTCTTGAGATCATGAGAAACAATTGCAAGTACATCTTCACGTGTTTTGATGGCCCGCTGAAGCTGTACTTCTCTTGCTTGCTGTTCTGAAATGTCCCGTATGGCAGCAGTAAATATCTTTGTGCCTCCAATTTCAAGTTTTGAAATCGAAGCATCTGCAGGAAATTCTTCTCTGTTCTTGCGAACTCCTGAAATGGGTCTT
>CAMLRB010000127.1 GCA_946482295.1 uncultured Bacteriovorax sp.
AAGATGAGTGGTCCGATAGGACCACTTTTCGTTTAAAGGAATCATGTTTATGGAAAGACGTCGCGGAGAAGTTTCGGCCATCATCGAAGAGGGCTGCAAATTTGAAGGGAACTTATCTTTTAACGGTACCGCCCGAATCGCTGGGATCGTTAACGGAAGTGTTTTCTCAAACGATACAGTCGTTATTTCAGAAGGCGCGATCATCAATGCCGACATAAATGCCAACATCATCATCATCGCTGGATCTGTAAAAGGAAATATCAAAGCCAGCTCTCGAGTAGAAATATTGAAGCCTGCCCGTTTTGAAGGAATAATAACTACACCTAGTTTAATTGTAGAAGAGGGCGTTATATTCCACGGTACAACAAAAATGCGTGATAAGAAAAACACGCAAATTTAAGCGCGTCATACACGTACATTCCTGTGATTTGGCTTGACGAAAAACAAGCTAACCTTTATCAATTAGTGACAAAAAAAAGTTCGTAATTCCACTATCCTTGCTAATAGCGCAGAACGGGAGCTTTCATCTCTATGGATATGCTTAATAATTTCTTTCAATTGACTATCATCAAGTCACTAAAAATCGATCAAACTGTCATTATACAATTTATTCTTTTCGTTGTTGGTTTCAACATCATTGCTCCTCTTTTATTCAAAAGAATTCAGGAAATTTTAGATCTTCGTGAAGCTAAAACTACTAAGCTTGAATCAAGTGCTCACCACATCTTCAAGCAAGCGGATGATCTTTCTGAGCAATACAAAGGGAAGATTGAAAAAACTCACCAAGATTCACAAGCAGTGGCAACAAAGAAAAAGAACGAAGCACTAGCTGCGGAAAAAGAAGTTCTCACTTCAGCTGAAGAAAAAATGAATGCTGAATACGAAGCTAAAAAAGCAGCGCTTGTTAAAGAATTAGCTGAAAAAAGAAATGTTGTTATGGCCGAAGCTGAAAAACTTTCTTCTAACTTACTCGATAAATTAACTAAATAAGGATTTAAATGAAATCATTGATGAAGTATTCATTTATGTTCGCAGCTCTTAGCTCTCAAGCTTTCGCTGCTGCAAAAGGTGGTCACCACGAACCATCAATCGCTGATCTTATGTACCCAGCAATCAACTTTGCTGTACTCGCTGGTTTCTTGTTCTGGAAAATGAAAACTCCAGTAATTGAAATGTTCAATAAGAAACACGATGAAGTTAAGTCTTTGATGAATTCTGCTGCAGAAAAAAGTAAAGCTGCTCAAGAAAGATTAAATTCACTTCAAGCAAAAATGAAAAACCTAGATTCAGAAGTTGCAAAAATCAAAGCTGACTATGAAGCAGATGCAAGCAACTTTGCTAAAACTCAAGCGAGTGAAACACAGGCGACAATCGCTCGTGTGAAGCGCGATCTAGAAAATAAAATCGAAGGTGAGAAGAACGAGATTGTTGAACAGATGAATCAAGACCTCATCAACAAAGTAATTGCTAAAACTCAAGAGACAATTAAAGGGAACGCGGACATGAAAACACGCGCGACTCAAAAAATTGTTTCTGAACTTCGCTAATAAGGATTAACGTGAAAGAACAAATTATCGCGAAAGCCTACGCACAAGCCATTGTTGAACTCTCAGATGAAATGAAGTTGGATTTAACGTCTGAACTTACAAAGCTTACTGAGACAATTAATAAGAGTAATGATCTAGAAACTCTTCTTTTTTTAGAAGTTTTCACGGCAGAAGAAAAATTATCTGTACTTGATGCTGTAATGGCAAAACTTGGACTTTCTACAGTTACAAAAGACTTCATGAAACTACTTGTAGAGGAACAAAGAATTGGCATCATGCCAATGATCTACAAAAACGTAGTAGTCATTGATGACCACCGCAAAGGTTTCCTACGTGGAACAATTGAAGGTGCTGAATCGACAATTCCAGACGATGTAAAAAATAAACTTAAATCTTATCTTCAACAGAAGTTAGGGAAAGAAGCTATTCTTGAATATAAACAATCAAACTTGGTAACTGCTGGTTACAAAGTAACAGTTGAAGATCTTCAGTTAGATGCTTCTCTAGAAAATCAGTTAGAGAAATTTAAAGAAAGCGTTTTAAAATCATAATTAGTGATCGTTTACGTAGAGGTAAAAAATGGCAATGAATCCAGAAGAGATTACAAGTATTATCAAAGACAGAATCTCAAACTTTCAAACTAGACTACAAGTAGATGAAGTAGGAACAGTTTTAACTGTTGGTGACGGTATCGCGAGAGCATACGGTCTTAAAAACGTAATGAACGGAGAACTTGTTGAGTTCGCATCTGGCACAATGGGGATGGTTCTTAACTTAGAAACTAATAACGTTGGTATCGCCGTTCTCGGTGAAGATACAGAAATTAAAGAAGGAACTTCAGTTAAAAGAACTGAAAGAATCGTTCAGGTTCCAGCTGGTGACGCTCTTCTTGGTCGCGTAGTAAACGCAATCGGTGAGCCAATCGACGGTATGGGCGAAATCAAAACTAAAGAATCACGTGTAGTAGAACTTAAAGCTCCAGGGATCATTGCTCGTAAATCAGTTCACGAACCAATGCAAACAGGTCTTAAAGCAATCGACTCTATGATTCCAATCGGACGTGGTCAGCGCGAGCTTATCATTGGTGACCGTAAGACTGGTAAAACAGCAATCGCTATCGATACAATCATCAACCAAAAAGGTAAAAACGTTGTTTGCGTTTACGTAGCCATTGGACAAAAACAATCTACAGTAAGACAAGTTCAACAAAAATTAAAAGATGCTGGCGCTCTTGAATACACAATCATCGTTTCAGCTACAGCTTCAGCTTCTGCTCCTATGCAGTTCCTTGCTCCATATACTGGATGTACAATGGCTGAGTACTACCGTGATAGCGGTAGACACGCTCTAATCATCTATGATGATTTAACGAAGCAAGCTCAGGCATATAGACAGATGTCACTTCTTCTTCGTCGTCCACCAGGACGTGAAGCGTTCCCAGGGGACGTATTCTTCCTTCACTCAAGACTTCTTGAGCGTGCATGTAAATTGAATGACGAACTTGGAAACGGCTCACTAACAGCTCTTCCAATCATCGAAACTCAAGAAGGTGACGTTTCTGCATACATTCCTACAAACGTAATTTCGATTACTGATGGCCAGATCTTCCTTGAGTCAGATCTTTTCAACTCTGGTATCCGTCCAGCTGTAAACGTTGGTCTTTCAGTTTCACGCGTAGGTGGATCTGCTCAAATTAAAGCAATGAAAAAAGTTGCTGGTACTCTTCGTCTAGATCTTGCTCAGTACCGCGAACTTGCAGCTTTCGCGGCTTTCGGTTCTGACCTTGATGAAGCGACTAAGCGTCAGCTTAATCGTGGAGAGAGACTTGTTGAACTTCTTAAGCAAAACCAATACGCACCAGCTGACGTTATTGACCAAGCGGTAGCAATTCTTGTTGCAACTAAAGGTCTATTCGACGTTGTTCCAACTGCTCAAGTTAGAGTAGCTGAAAAAGACGTTCTTGAATTCCTACACTCAAGACACGGTGACGTTATGAAAGACATTTCAGCAGCAAAAGAAATTAAAGCTGATCAAGAAGCGAAAATTTTAGAAGCAGTTAAAGGTTTCTTAGCTACGAAAAAATACTAAGAGTAAGAATTAGGAATATAAACAATGGCGAATATTAAAGAGCTGAAAAAGAAGATTAAGGGTACCAAAAGTACTTCGAAAATCACGCAAGCCATGAAGCTCGTTTCGGCCGCAAAATTAGCGAAAGCTCAGAACAACATTCTGAACTCTCGCCCATATGCTCGTGAACTAGAAGATACAATTAAAACGGTATCAGCTCTTGTTCAGAACTATGATCATGATTTTTTAAATGAGAAGAAAGATAACAATAAGGCTATCCTTTTAGTTATCTCTTCAGATAAAGGTCTTTGCGGATCGTACAACTCTCAACTTGCAAAAAAAGTTAGAAAATATCTTGATGAATCTAAGCTTGATGTAAAAGTTTACTTCATTGGAAAAAAAGCAAGAGATCTTTTAGCTTCTACTTACAACAAAGGCAAAACATACTCGTTTGTTAAATCTGAACCAACTTTCATTGAAATGGAATCAGTGGGAACAGAATTAGCTGAGATGTTTAAGACTGGAGAAGTGGGACACGTTTTTGTGGCCTACAACGTTTTCCAATCGGCTATTGCTTTTGAACCGACAGTAAAACAACTTCTTCCGCTTACACTTGATGTAGCGAAAAAAGAAGAATTGCGTGAGAAGTTTCCATTCGATTTCAAGTACGACCCAAATCCTACTGAAATTTTAAATACGCTTATCCCGCAAACGTACATAAGCACTCTTTATACAGCTCTACTTGATGCAATCGCAGCAGAGCATGGATCGAGAATGGCAGCGATGGATTCAGCAACTTCGAACTGTAAAAAAGCAATTAGAACGTTATCAATTAAGATGAATAAACTGAGACAAGCAGCGATTACGACAGAATTATCTGAAGTAGTTTCCGGTGCTGAGTCTCTGAAAGGTTAAGGGGTCACCAATGTCTGAAAATTACGGTGTTGTAAAGCAAGTAATGGGACCGGTACTAGACGTTGAATTTTCCAATGGAAAAATTCCAGCGATCTACAACGCTCTCAAGTTAACTAACAAGACGATCTCGAATCAAGAATGGAACCTAACTGTTGAAGTCTCTCAACACTTAGGGGACAACATGGTTCGTTGTATCGCGATGGACTCTACAGAGGGTCTAGCGAGAGGACTAAAAGTTCTTGATACTGGCAGAGCGATTCAAGCTCCAGTTGGTAGAGAGTGTTTAGGAAGAATCACAAACGTTATTGGTGAACCGGTTGATGAAGCAGGTCCAATCAACGCTAAGAAAACTTACTCAATCCACAGAGAAGCTCCTGGATTTGATAAGCAATCTACAAAACTAGAGCAATTCTATACAGGGATCAAAGTTATTGACCTTCTAGCTCCATACGTTCGCGGTGGAAAGATCGGTCTATTCGGTGGTGCCGGTGTAGGTAAGACGGTTCTTATTCAAGAGCTAATCAACAACATCGCTACTCAACACGGTGGATACTCTGTATTCGCGGGCGTTGGTGAGAGAACTCGTGAAGGGAACGACCTTTTCCACGAAATGACAGAGTCTGGAGTTATTGCAAAAACTGCACTGGTCTTCGGTCAAATGAATGAGCCACCTGGAGCTCGTGCACGTGTTGCTCTTACAGGTCTTTCAATGGCGGAATATTTCCGTGATGAAGAAAACCAAGACGTTCTTTTCTTCGTTGATAACATCTTCCGCTTTACTCAAGCTGGATCTGAAGTATCAGCACTACTTGGACGTATTCCTTCAGCAGTAGGTTACCAACCAACACTTGGTACTGAAATGGGGGCAATGCAAGAGCGTATTACTTCAACTGTAAATGGATCTATTACATCTATCCAGGCCGTATACGTTCCTGCGGATGACTATACCGATCCAGCTCCTGCTACAACGTTTGCTCACTTGGATGCGACGACAGAACTTTCTCGTCAAATCGCTGAGCTTGGAATTTACCCAGCGGTAGATCCACTTTCTTCTTCGTCATCAATTCTTACTCCAGCTATCGTTGGGGAAGAACACTATAACGTTGCTCGCGGTGTTCAGAAGATTCTTCAAAAGTATAAAGAACTTCAAGACATCATCGCGATCCTTGGTATGGATGAACTTTCTGAAGAAGATAAGTTGATTGTAGGGCGTGCTAGAAAGGTACAAAAATTCCTTTCTCAACCGTTCTTCGTAGCTGAGCAGTTCACAGGGTTAAAAGGTAAGTTCGTTGAAATCGGCGATACTATTAAGGCGTTCAAAGCGATCCTTAACGGTGAAGTTGATGATCTTCCAGAACAAGCTTTCTACCTAGTTGGTGGGCTAGATATGGTTTACGAAAAAGCAGCTCTAATTAAGGCCGGAAAGTAATTTAGAAAGCCCAAGGGACTCAAGGTATGAAATATTTTACTGTAGATATATTAACGCCTTCAAAAATCATTGCAAAAGGGATTCACGCTGAATCCCTTTTGGTGCCAACTGTTCGTGGGCAAATCAATGTTCTTGAAAACCACACTCACATCGTGACGAAACTTTCGACTGGTGTTCTAAGTGTATTTGGTGGAGCGGATTATGCTGACAGGCACTTCGCGATTTCATCAGGTGTTTGTAAAATTCTAGACAACAATGTCATCATTATGAGCAACACGGCTGAAGAAAACACAGACGTGGATATCGAAAGAGCTAAGCTCGCGCTTAAAAACGCAGAAGATAAGCTCAAAAATACAGAAGGTCTCTCTGATGAAGAGATCGCTAGCTACCAACATAAAGTGGAACTTGCGAAACTTCGTATTCAATTGGGCGAATTCGTCCGATCTCGCTAATCAATTATATGAGTACTCAGTGATTAAATTCGTTGAGTACTCATTTTCTACTAGGCAAATCTTAACATTCAATTGAAACCCTTTTTGTAGCAATTACACTTTAACTCATAGATATGATGAAAAAATCTGTGTTTGTTAAATCGTGTTCTGGCCTCTTTTTATCTGCCGTTGTGGTAGGTGGTATGGCGTATTCTCATTCGAGAAGCACAGAAACGCGCACACTTGATTTAAGCGCTTTTTCTAATCTCGCGGCCAATGTTGAAGCCCTTTCACAAAAAAACGATTTAAACAGTGTATCTGCAGCGGAAAACGAAGTTGAAGCAACAATCATTGCTCAGATTGATTCAGAAATTAAATATTCTATTCGCAAATCGCGTGTGACTTCTTTTAAACCGAAAAAAGTACAGGCCGCAGTTGCTAAAAAAGTTAATTATGAAAAAGTAAAAGTTGAAATCGCAGCATCGGAAGTGATGGATTCGGCCATTATCAATAATACAGAGCTTGTTAAGTTGTATGCATTTTCTGCAGATCAATTAACTTATTCATCTTTTGCGAATCTAAGTTGGGATCTCGATAAAGTTGCAGCTGATGATGTTATAAGAGACGAAGTTACAAATTCACTCGCAAGCACGAATGTTGAAGCAGATGCAGCTGACGATATGGTGATGTTTGACTATTCAAAATCTGAAGCAACTCCAGCAACGGAAATGGTTGAAACGAAAACGGCATCAAGAAAGATGTTCGATAGTCCACTTTCAAAATCAGTGAAGGCAGCGATCGCTCGCGAAGTGGCCGCCGTGAATACTCACAAAAATAGTACAGAACCTGTAGTGCCGGCTGCAAAATCTTCTTTAAGAAAAGAAGAAGTAGAAGAAGAGTCATTAGATAAAATCATGGAAGATGAAGATAACATCATCTATGACTACTCAAAACAAACAGCTTCATCATCTGCTCCTACTACAAAAGAAGCTATTTCGGCATTCATGGCAACACCAGAAGACCAAGCGACAGAAAAAGAATTTACAATTAAAGCTCGCGAAATCAATCTGAATACTCAAAAAATCAGAGCAGCTATTGGTTATGAATTTGTTCCAGACTACGATCGTGCTGAACGTATTGATGATGGAGCCAATGGAGAAATCAAGGTTGCATACTCACTCACAGGTGAATTGAATACTCAAACGGGAGTGATTCAAGCGCAAGGAATGATCCCAACAAGAGTGGAGCTAAATCTTGCAGAAAGTGGAATGACTATTCCTCTTATCAATGAAGAGGGTATTCAACAATTTCTCATGAAGAGAAAAATGGATATTCAAGGAAACCTTGCACTGTTTGCAATTGATCCATCTATTAAAGACATTGAGCTTGATTCTTCTTATGAAGCAAAACTGTTTTTCACAAAAGCATTCAAACAAGTTGGTTCTATAGAGGCAGCTGACTACATCATGTTCCTTGGTGTTCAAACTGGAAATACACTTCTACGTTATTTACTGAGTAATAAAGAAACTGCTCAAAAAATTATTCACGTTGGTGATGGTGAAATGTTCTTTGAAGATAGCGATTTCGTGAATACTCAAAGAGAGCTATATACTTTTACAACAAGATCTCTCCTTGGAAGAAAATCAAAAGAATTAAACATTGATGGTTCTCAGGTCGGTATCTTCGGAACAAAAACAACATCGAAGAAAAAAGCATTAAATGCCTATGAAATTAAAGTACCGGAAATGATCGCAGGATCTAGAAAGTATTTAGAATTCACACATATGCCGACGACTTTATATGTTGGTACTGAAGACGAAACAAGTATTGAAATTCCGGGTATGGATTTCATTAAGCGTGTTCTTCAAGCGAATGATATGGATGAACTAGGACAGCGCTGTATCGTTCAAGTGAATCTTGCAAAAGATATTCGTGATCTAAAAGTTAACGGTAAAAATAAGGCCGGAGAAATGTTTACTGAAACTTCGTTTTTAGATAATGATGGAAACTTTTCAACAGACAATCCAGAACTATCTGAAAAGATCTTCTTCATTGGCGATATGGAAGGTCAATTCAATGCGAAACTTGAATATACAGACGGATCGACACAATTCCTAAAAACGTACTGCTCGGAAGGGAAGTACATCGTAGAACAACTTTAAGTCCTAGACCCATTCCATTTTTTTGAAAACTTCAAAAGTCTTTTTGTAACCAGCAGTCATGATGTATTTCGCCTTTTGCGGATCAAGCGAAAATGAATTTGTGAAAAATAACTTATAGTGTGAATGATCTGGATAAATATCTATATATTTGACGTGCGGACGAAAGGCCATTTTACGTTCAATAATAGAAGTTATGTTGTGACGATCTTTTTGACTGAAATTGTTCGTTTTCATGTAATCATTCACAGTATCGATAATATCTTTTGAAAGTGTGATGTGACTTCTCGAAGAGACAATCTTTTTCTGGATCATGAGATAGATGGCCTGCATACAAATTGCAGGTAGGCCATAATTAATCAATGATCCAATTTCATCATGGTAGTGATAAGGCGTATGTGTCCATGCACTAATTATAAAATCACATTTGTTATCAACAGCTACGTGATTAGATAACGTCTCACGTATTTCCCCGTCAATGTAGTAGTCTAATTGACCAGTGAGAGGATTTTTAATTGGATATGGAGCATAGAATGGCGGAACACTCATACTGGCCGCAACTGCACTCGTGATATCTACTCCAGTGTAATACTCAGCTGTCGAATCGTGAATGGGGCTAGGGTAATTGTACTTACTGAAAATAACCTTACGAGAGTGATCTAATTGCGTGGCCACAACAAACATATCAGCGGCGTATTCTTCAAATTGTTGTGAAAGAATAACGTTTTTTTGCATGTATTGATTAAGGCCTTCTGTAGAAAAAAGCCCGTTTATGTTTAGCAATGGCTTAGCCATTTGTTTTATTAGTGCAGGAAATCCCTCAAGAGGATTATAAAAATTAAAGTCGAAGCTAGTTTTTAAAGGCATCTTTCTCGAAAGCATATCAGCATATGTGACAGGCTTAAGTGATGTCTGGGAATTTTTGCGATTGATAGTAGCATCGATGACATCAATCGGACGAAACCCAGAAGCAAAATAAAGATTGATCAAAGATCCAGCACTAGAGCCAACATAAGTTGAAATTTCGTAATCGGGATTTAGTGGCGATTTGTTATGTTTTAAAACAAATCCAAACTCTTCCAACGCGAGGGCCACACCCAAATGCCAGGAGGCTGCTTTAACAACACCGCCTGAGAGGACAAGGGCCGTTTTTTTATTCTTAAATGGACTGAGGTCTATATCGTGATACATCTTAATAAAAAGCATAACACTGAAAAGTGCAAATTAGTCAGGAGAATTAAATTGAGTAAAAAAGGCGGACATATTTTTGCACTGTCTTTTCAAAACTTTGATAACATATTTGAATACTCACTACGGAGAGATTATGAATCAAGATGGAATTTGGTTATCAATCCTGGACTATGCTTCTGTAAAGAAGACGTCAATTTCTACAATCCGCCGCTCTATCAAGGCCGGTCACGTAAAATATAAAGAAGAAAATGGAAAATATTTAATTTGGACCAGAGAAATAAATGTCCAAAAAGAAGAGCTTTCATTAAAGCTTGAAAATGAATTTCTCAAGAAGCGCAATCGTGAGTTAGAAGAAGAATTAAACGATTTGAAGATGCTTCTACAGGTCTACGAATCGAACAATGTGCCATCAATGGAACTCCCACCTCTACCAGAATTAGATGCATGAAAAAGTACTTCGTCCTCTTTACCTTATTTTTAACTACCCAATTGTGGGCCACAGAATCAATGCGCCACTGTATGCTCCTTCCTATTGTAGATGGAGCGGATAACAAAACTGGTTTTAAAGTTTTTGAGGAAATTGAAAGTTATCTGAAAGATGGCGATTGGTGCACTTACAAATCAAACTCTGAATTAATTAATATTCTTGGACAGTATTCAAAAAATTTAGAGAGCCATTTAAATAACAAAGATGTTTTAAGAGTTATTGCAGATAAAACGAAGGCCGGAACCCTAATCAAAGTGTCCCTCACCTTGGGAGCAAACACTGCTGATATCGGTGTTGAAGTCATTGGTGAAAATGGTGAAGATCGCTACTTTAAAGAACAAACACAGCTGAAGACAAGCGATGTCCTTATCATTTCTCAAACAGTAAAAAACTGGCTTGATGTTTATGAAAAAACTATTCCCTATAATGGCCGAGTAAAAGGCGTCCTTGGTGATCAATTCACTATAGACATTGGCAGAAAGTCACAATTATTTAATGGAAGTACAATCACCATCGAAAGACCAACAGGCAAAAGACAACATCCGCTCTTGAAAGAAATCGTAGACTATCAGACAGAAAAAATTGCAGAAGCCAAAGTTTTTGATGTTAGTGAAATGCAAGCACAGGCGAAAGTTGTCACCTACGAAGGTAGTAAAAAACTTAAAATTGAAGACTGGGTAAAAGTTCGCTCAATTGAAACCAGAAAAGCTGTAGAACAAGTTCAATATGGCGAAAAAGAAGACAACGAATTTGGAAAGCTGGGATCATTGGGAATTTTTTTGAACTTTTCTAGTGCAAACATCACTCGCACAGGCAGCAGTGAAACATCAGTTAAAGGAAACTTAATTGGTGGTGATATTGAAGCTGAAATCTGGGCCACAAGAAATTATTGGGCAGGATTGGATTTTGGTAAACGCTTCGGCA
>CAMLRB010000128.1 GCA_946482295.1 uncultured Bacteriovorax sp.
CGATTGCACCAGCAAGCGCTTCTTCTTCCGCTGCATCTATAGCGGCAGTAGAAGCTTCATCACTTTCAGCGCCACCATTCATCGCTTCGGCCATGGCCTTGGCCATTTCATCTTCGCCACCATCGTCTGGTATAGGATCGCTTCCAATGACTCCAATGACGTTTGAACTTTCTTTTTTCTTAGGATTATATTCAGATCTAAGAGCAACTAAGCTTGTCTCCAGACTCTCTGGAACAATTTCTCCAGCTTCAAGTTTCTCTTGAATGCGCGCTTCGATCTCATCTCTAAGAGACCAAATTTTGAGAGAGATTTTTTTGATTAAGACAGGATCTGATGAACTGTTATGTATCATGAGTTCATTCTCGCAAATCAACGGACAAAATAAAAGGGTCTAACCATTTCGGTAAAATTTACCAATTTGGAAAAACGCTAGGAAAAAGTTTTAGACGGATTAAGCTCTAAAATAGACCTTTCATTTAACATGAAGATTAGCTGATTTTTTTGCTCAAGCAAAAGATCATGTAAAAACCATCATCTCCAGGAGGGAGAAGTATGAAAAAGATGCTATTAGGGCTTGCGACAGTGGCAGTGACAACATCACTACACGCTACTGTGGCCGAACACGTTCCAGGCGAAATCGTCGTGAAGTTCAAGGAAGGTCGTGCAAACGCTTTCTTAAACAACAAGAATTTCTCAACGTTAGGGATCGCAGGTAAGAGAGATGTTAATCTTTCTTATGGAACTCTCTCTGTATTGAAAGTCGCTCAAAACAAATCGGTTGAGTCAGTACTTAAGTCACTTCAATCAAACAGCGATATTGAATTTGCTGAACCGAACTTCATTTATCGTGTAAACCCAATTAAAGAAAAAAACTTTTCACATAAGAGACTACAGAAGTCTCCATTCACTGATTTCACGGCTGCGATTCCAAACGATCCATCATTTGGTCAACTTTGGGGTCTTCGCAATACAGGATCTAATGAGCCTCAAGGGAAAGCAGGTGTAGAAGGTGCAGACGTTAATGCTCTTAAAGCTTGGGATCTTACAACAGGTTCTAAAAGTGTAAGGATTGCAGTTATTGATACAGGTGTTGATTACAATCACCCAGATTTAAAAGAAAACATCTGGACAAACGAAGCTGAAAAAAATGGTAGGCCAGGTGTAGACGATGATAAAAACGGATACGTAGATGATATTCATGGATATGACTTCGCTAACAGCGATTCAGATCCAATGGATGGAAACGCTCACGGAACTCACTGTTCAGGTACAATCGGGGCCATTCATAACAATCAAGTTGGTGTTGCTGGGGTAATGAGTGACGTTCAAATTGTTGCTGTTAAATTTTTAGGTGATGATGGTTCAGGTTCACTAGAAGCGGCCGTTAAAGCGATCGATTATGCTACGACATTAAACGTTGATCTTATGTCAAACTCTTGGGGAGGCGGTGGACGCTCTCAAGCTCTTTTGGATGCTATTCAAAGAGCTTCAGACAAAGGAATCATCTTTACAGCTGCAGCTGGCAACAGCTCTTCTAATAACGATGCTTCACCTTCTTACCCAGCAAGCTACGAAACAGCAAACATGGTTGCTGTTGCAGCGACGACAGCTCAAAACGGATTAGCTTCTTTTTCTTCTTATGGAAGAAACTCAGTTCATATTGGAGCTCCAGGGCACAATATTCTTTCAACAGTATCTGGTGGGGGATATGATGTGTACTCTGGAACATCAATGGCAACTCCACACGTTTCGGGTGTCTTAGGACTTCTACTTGCTAAGGAAGGAAGACTTCCTCATGCAGAAATGAGAGAGCGCTTAACAATGACTGGTGTACCTGTTGCTGGACTTCGTGGGAAAACACAAACGGCTTCTCGCATCGATGCATACAATCTTCTTACAGATACTCGTCCAGAGCGTTCTGGACCAAAGAATGATGCGTGGAAATCACTTGAACTTTCAGAGCGTCTAGAATCAGCTCACCCATACGCTGACAATGCAATGTCTTCAAAAACTATTACAATTCCAGGTGCAAAATACCTAAGAGTAAAAGTAGCGAAGTATGACCTTGAATCTGGTTATGACTATCTTCGTATTGCTGATGCTCAAGGAAACACAATTGAAAAAGTTTCTGGCACAGGGGAAAACTACAAGACAGACTACATCGAAGGGAACACTGTAAAAATCGATTTCGTTTCAGACAGATCGATCAATAAGTGGGGATACCTCATCGAAGAAATTGAAGTACAATAAGGCGCGAGAGCGCCGCACCCCAACTAATTAGTACTAGTAAAAAGAGGCCCTTCTTGTAAATCTTTACAGAGAAGGGCCTTTCTATTTCTTAATACCAAAAATCAATTTAAATTGTGTATTTGCTGAATCCGTTTGATAGAGGAGATCTCCTCCATGTTCTTTCATAATTTTCTTCGAAATTGATAATCCTAGGCCAGTACCCTGAGATGAATTTTTTGTTGAATAAAAAGGCTCAAAGATATGGGGCCGGGATTCCACAGGAATCCCGTCACCACTATCGGTAACAGTCACAACAACATTTTCATCGGTGCTAAAGGCTTCGATTTTAATCCAAGGATCTGTAGATGCCTCGATGGCATCTAGTGAGTTATTCACCAGATTAGTGAGGACTTGTATGATTTGAATCTTCCTCACTTCAATGATTGCACTATTTGTGTGGTCTTCAATTGTTAGCCGGATTTTTCCATCACTCAGCTTTTGAGCAACCAATTCATTAACTTCTTCTAAAATTGATTTGAGATCATGATACTCAAAAGGATCATTATCACCACTCTTCGAAAGAGTTTTGAAGTTTTTAATAATACTTTGTATGCGTTTTGAATTTCTTTTGATGACTTCTAAATTTTTGAAAAGTTTTTCTTTATCAAAATCTTGGCCCTTTAAATCATTACTGACAATTCTCAAGCGACCATCAATGACCATTAAAGGAGAGTTGATTTCGTGCGCCAGTTCAGCACTCATCATTCCTAATGTTGACAACCTAGTCTGTAAAACAAGCTGCTCATGTTGTTGATTAATTTTTTTGTTCAATCTATATCTTAAGATTGTAAAATAAATGAGTCCAAATTGAATGATGATGAAAAGGGCAATGAGTCCATAAAAGATTTGGGAGTTCTTTTCTTTTAATTCAGCAAAGCGAGCAAATTTGAAAGACTCTTCAATCCATAAACCACTTTCTACCTGAAAAAGAACATCTATGAGATTATCAAGTTTACCAATGATCGTGGTGATCAATTCTTTTTCTGCTAGTGGATTTTGACTTTCAGAGAGTTTAATAAAGAGAGGATTAATTTCTGTAAAATAGGGATCAAAGCGATTAGAAGTTTTACTCTTATTCTGAAATTGCTCAGACATTAAGATTTTAAAATTCGAATGGGCCGCAAGGAGCTGATCTTCTGCTTCCCAAATCAAGTCTATGTTTTTATCATTGAGGGCCCGAAGGAGATAGTATCGAGTATGATTTAACCCATTGATCGATTTGAGAGTGAGGCGAGAATGAAAATTTGTACGGTAAGTATTGTTTTGAATGTCAGCGTTGTGAGTGACGTTTTCATTTCCTAAGATAATAAAGGAAACAAAAATGATGATCATGACAAGATTAAGTAATACACCACTTAGTATTGTATGTTGATTAATCTTGTTTTTGTTTGTCATTTGTTAAATGAACTCAATAGATTTAACTTTCCAAACCCAATTCACACCTAATGTGAGTAGAAGGTCTTTAGAGAGAATTCCTTCAAAAGGTGCGATTATTCTCGCAGGTCCCATACGCTCTACACTTAAATAACCATTTTCATCTTTATAACTTAAAAACAACTTGGCCTTTGAAACGTCAGTATTGCTGATATCAATTTGGTATCCGTCTATGGCCTTGACTTTAATTTTGGTAGTTCCCGTTTGGGCGAATTTTTTAACAAGTTCTTCGAGGTAGAAACCATCAAATGTTGTTTTAATATTTTTATTATAGGGATCGTGGATTGTGATTTTTTGAACCTTCGTAAACTTCTCTAGTTCAACAACAGTGAAGCTTAAAGGCGATTTGCCGTTCATTTTTCCAAGGAGTGTAACTTTTTGACGGGGGATGGGAGAGGCGAAAAGTGATGTAGTGATGATTAATGATAAAAGCGCTGTGATAAAGTTTCGCATCGTTTTCCTTTTGTATAAAAAAAAAGCTCCCACGAAGGGAGCTTTAAATAATTATAATTTAAAAGTGAAAACTATTCAAATAGGTGAGCGTTTTTTCTCACGTACTTTGTGATTGATCCAACTTTATCTAGAGTTCTGATCGCTGCAGCTGAAAGCTTAAGGCGAACAACTGTTCCAGTTTCTGGATCGAAAACTTTTTTAGTGTGTAGGTTAACTTGTTTTTTTGTCTTTGTTTTGTTGTTAGCGTGAGAAACTTTGTTGGCCACTAATCTTCTCTTGCCTGTTAAATCACATGTGCGTGCCATAAAAAATCCTTATGTAGATATGAGTTTTTCGTTTTTAAACTTCTTTAAACCTAAAAAGAGTCAAAAATGTAACTCAGCAGGATCATAAAGACAAGTGAAAACCAAAGTGAAAACTAAGTACATCCTCATTGACACCATCCAGCAATCACGATCCTCTCCCCCGATGTGACGGCCGTTACCCGGTGTTCGTACCCGTAAATACCAGTTAAGAAGAGTAAAATTGTTCCAAAAGGACGAGTGGAGATACTTTCTGCGGATGTTTCCCCTTTTTTACGAAATTGCAGATGGCCACCTTCAACGCTCAAAGAATCAAGCGTAAGAGAAAGCGAAAAACCGAGTATCCGAGACCCATCGTCGTGCCAAATGCCATCTTCGTCATCCGGAGCGCTTCGAATGGCGATAATATGTTCGAGGCCTTGATAATCAAGGTAATCCTTCAGAAACTTTCTTAAAAGACCCTGTGGTGCACTCATTTCTTTAAAAGCATCGTCGAGTGCTTTCCAGTTTCTCTCTTCAACAAGCGGGAGAATATTTTCAGGAAGGGGAAATGTCGTTTGAATAAGACCCGTCGGAAATTCATGATAGAGCGACATCATCGTCCTCCATACATTCATAAATTTTTTCAAGCGCAACGCCAGCATCTACTAAAAGACTTTTAACTTTGCCGAGAATCCACATGCGCGTGGGGCGATTATAGCGAATTTTATTATCAAAACTTTTAATAAAATCATCCGCGAGAAAATCTGTGTCCGGATAATTTTTCATGACTTGATGATAAACGTTCTTCGTAAATCGAACAACACCAATGGAGATGTATTCAATCTGATCGGGAGGGAGGACAAGAGTGAGATCATGAATAAGTTGGGTGTAGCTCTCTTCGATTTTATGATCGTAGATGATGGGATCGAAGTGGAGCCCGATCGGATGACCTTGTTCGTGAAGTTCGCTGATGGCCTGCAGTCGTGCTTTCGTTGAAGGTGTTTTTAAATCGTTAATACGTGCACGGTGTTCTGGGGCCAATGAAAAACTTGTGATCACATTAGCTGAAGGGCGCTCTTTTAAAATCTCTTTGATATTCACTGATTTTGTTCTCAGCTCTAGTCGAGCATTGGGTAGTCTACGAAAGAGATCAAAGTAAAAAGGCAACTCACCAGTGAGATGAGAAAGAGCGAGTGAGTCACTATATTCTCCGGCATGAAACCAAATCAGCTGGCCGGGATTCGTTTGGGCAAAATCATTCGCCATCTTTTCGATTTCCGCACCGATTTCTTCATGATTAAGAAAAAGAACGATATCGGGAGATTGAAAATAGCCTTGAAGGTAACAATAATTACATTCGTAAATACAGTTGTAGGCATGCACGAAATAATAATGGGGATCACCGGAGAGTCCATAAGCTGGAGGGGCCGGTTTCACCAACTGACCTTTTTTCTCTCCGAGAAACAAGTTGAGATTGGTGCGTTTTTGCAGATATGGTTTTTTTACTCGTCCAAAAACATCTTCAATTTTTGTCAGCAGTTTCACTTCCGCTTGAGGAAAACGAGCAATGATCGCCTTAGCTCGCGGATGATCGACTAAATGTTTCTCCAAGAAAATTTTCTCGAACATTAGCTAATCTTCCCTTCAAAAATATCTTTGATCTTTTGAAAGTTAAACTGGTCGAGCGCAAGCTGTAATCGTTTTTGATCTTTAGATGATTTAATTTTGGTATTGAGAGTGACGTGGGGATTTTCTAGTTCTGGATCATAATGGGCCGTGATGCCCGCATTTGTCAGAGGCAAAAGGGCCATTTCAAGCTGTTCTTTTATTTTATACTTAAGCGGATTAAGTTTGAGATCGAGCTCAGAAAGCAGAAGTCTCGAAAGGTCTTTGGCATTTTTATCTGGATATTCGGACAGGATGCTTGAGCACAAGTAATCGAGATCTTTTTTGGTTATCAGTTCTTTAATGCGCAAACCATCGAGCAGTTGCTGCAACTTTCTCTCTTGGGTAACAGTGAAGTGAAAACGATCATCTGAGACAGTTAAGGTATGTGTAGGAGGCGTGACCGCCACGTTTTTTTTCGATGGTTCCTTTTCCAAAAAGTGGTGCAACATTTTTTTTGAAAGGGCGTTAGCGTCCATTTTTATAAATGTACACATGTCCACATCAGTGACTTCATCAGAAATAAGTTTGAGTGAACGAAACTCTTTTTTAAAAAGGGCCGCGGCCGAAGCTATCGACCAAGCTTCACGGTCGACCATATCGGCAAAAGGTGAGAGTTCTTTTTTTTGTTCAAGGTTTGTTGCCCTTGAAAAACTCGTAAGACAATCGATTCCATCATGAACTGAAGAGGTATAGGTTTTAAATTCACATTTTTCCGAATTGTGAGCGAGAACTGTGCGAATCCAGGCATGATCGCCAACTTTTAATTTTGGAGTGAGTGATCCAGCAATCCCAATGTTTATCACTTGAGAAATTTGGGAAGCGAAAGCTGAAAGCACGGACACTGTTTTTTCACTGGCGTTTTGTGGGCCCTCTCCACACAGGAGGAGATAATCATTTTCATTTTGATAGACACCATCAAAATGAAAAGTGATGGGAAGAAAGGAAAAGTGCTCGATAAAAGCTTGAGCTTCTCCACGATGAGCGAATACGAATAGTTTCATTTATTCATACCTCAAAGCATCTATCGTTTGAATCATCGCTGCTTTTCTTGCTGGCCAGACACCAAAGCCCAATCCAGTAATAAATGAAAGAAGGAAGGCCGGAGGAATAATCCAGAACGGCGGACGCATATCAAAACCAGGAAAGAAAAAATAAAGTGCTTGAGCAATGATTTCTGAAATAAGAATTCCGATCACACCACCAGAGACGGAAATGACAACGGCTTCGATGATAAACTGTTTCAGAATATCACTTCTTCGTGCGCCAACGGCCCTTCTAATACCAATCTCACGTGTCCTCTCTGTTACTGAGACGAGCATGATGTTCATGATCCCAATACCACCAACGAGCATTGAAATAAAAGCAATAGCTCCCAGAGCATAAGTGAGCATGCTGAGGATGGTGTTCATGCTTTCGAGCATGTTAACTTGAGTAACAATCGTAAAGTTCTCTTCACCGTTATCGCGCTCTTTTAAAATGTCAGTAATGTCTTTTACAGCATCATCTAGACCGTTACGTGTTTTTGAAGCAGCACGGATACCAAAGAGGCGATCTGTATTAAAGAGGCGCAATGCTGATTTTGTAGGAATGAAAACCATATCATCAACGTTGAAACCAAGTTTATCTCCAGTTGGTTTGATGATTCCGATGACTCTGTGTTCAGAGTCGTTTACTTTTACGAGTTTTCCCAATGCCAGATTATCACCGAAAAGATTTTTCTTAACATTGAAGCCGAGAACAACAACGCGTCTTCCGGCATCGTCATCTTCTTTCGTGATGTAATTTCCTTGAATGATGACCATGTTGAAAATTTTCATGAACTGGTCGTTCGATCCGAGAATATTGATGTTATTGCTAGCACCTTCAAACTTAACCACACCGGCCCCATACATCACGCCTGAAACGGCAGAAAGTGAAGTGGCATATCGTTGAAGAGCTTCCACGTCACTCATCAAAAGTTTTCCTTTCGACGAAGCTACAGGAGGACCCATGGATGATTTTTTATCTGTTTTACCCGGCTGGATAATAATGATGTTTGTTCCTAAACTTTCAAACTCACTTGTGATGTAACGTTTGGCCCCTGTTCCGACAGAAACAAGCAAGATCACCGCACTTACCCCGATGATCATTCCGAGCATCGTGAGAGTGGAGCGAAGTTTGTTTTCTATGAGTGCTTCAAATGAATTGACGATGATTTTTTGCATGATCATAAGGATTTTTCCTCGCGGATATGACCATCACTCATTCTTAAAATTCGATTGCAGCGAGAAGCGACGTGGTTGTCATGTGTAACAATAATGACGGTTACACCTTGCCGGTTGAGTTCAGCAAAGAGGTTCAAAATTTCTTCTGACGTTTTTGAATCAAGTGCTCCGGTTGGTTCATCGGCCAGTAAAATTTTAGGACGATTGACGAGAGCTCGAGCAATCGCAACACGTTGACGTTGTCCCCCCGAGAGTTCATTTGGCAAGTGATTAACGCGGGAACTTAAGCCGACTTGATCAAGAGTTTTAAGCGCCATCTCCCGGATCTTTTGATCCGTGAGGTTTTTATCGTAGGCAGAGGCATACTGCATCGGCATTTCAACATTTTTGAGAGCGGACGCTTTTGGGAGCAAGTTGAAGCTTTGAAAAACGAAACCGATTTTTTGGTTTCGATAGTGAGAAAGCTGATCATCATTCATTTTAGAGATGTCAGTTCCATCTAGTAAATATTGTCCACTGGTTGGAAGGTCTAAGAGACCAATGATGTTCATTAAAGTAGATTTACCTGAACCAGATGTTCCGACGATTGAAGTAAATTCTCCTTCATGAATTTTGATTGTTACACCATTGAGCGCCTGAATTCTTTCTTCGCCCATCATGAAGTCTTTATGAATATTATGAAGATCGATTAAGGCCATTGTATCTCTTTTGAATCAACTTTCATTCCATCCGTTAATTCTACACCCTCAAGCGGCTGGGCAATAGGATCGTTGGCATCAAGTCCACTAAGGATTTCTACACGATCATAATTTCCGGTTCCCACTTTTACGGGTTTTTTTACAAGTTTATTATCTTTAACTACAAACACTGAGCGCTCTGAACCAACGCCAGTTAGTGTCGAGGCCGGAAGGATAGTAGCTTGCTCCTTTTTCTCGACGATGATTTCTACATCTGCCGAGGCCCCAACTGGAATCAAAAGATCATTGTCTAAGATTTCAAGTTCAATTTGGCTTGTGCGGTCCTGATCTTTTACTGTACTCACGAAAGGTACAACTTTAGTAAGACGAGCATTGATCAATTGATTACGCATGGCCGGGATTTTTACACGTGCGTCTTGTCCAATTTTGACTTTTTGAAGATCGACTTCATCAATTTCACCTTTAATCAATCGAGATTTAAGATCGATGATTTGAACGTCGATTTTTTTTGTCGATGTCGTAATGCCAGCACTTGATTGATAAAATTCACCAATCTTCAAGTTGAGGGCCGTAATCATTCCGTCAAAAGGAGCGACAATCATTGTTTTATTTAAATTCGTACGGGCGACTTCACGAGCACGTTTAGCACTGTCGAGATTCGCACGCGAAACGAGTCCACTCTTAAAAAATTCTTCAGCCCTTTCATAATCTTTTTGAGTTTCATCCAGGATGGCCTTTAGGTCAGAATTTTCAAGTTCTGCAATGATCGCACCGGCCCTTACTTTGTCTCCTAGAGAAACGTGAATTCGAGAAATTCTTCCTGGAGTGCCAAAAGCAAGTTCTGCCTGTTGTTTGGCCTCGACAGTTCCTGAATTAGTTGTTGTAACTGTGCTTTCAACTGTTCCTTTAGAGAGTTTAATGGTTTTTACTTCGACCTTAGGCCCACAAGCGGCGATTAAAATCAGAAGGGGGATGTATTTTAATTTCATTAGAAGCCTGCCTGCCAGATAGTATTCTGCGATAATGTGTAATATTGAATTTTATTTTGAGCGAGTGAGATCTTCGCATCGAGAAGATCATCTTGAACTTCAAGAAGTTCAAAGAGGGATCCTTTGCCGAGCTGGTATGATTTGTAAGACAGTCTGTAGAGCTCTTCAAACTGAGACACATTCAACGTAAGCGAAGCAACCAACGTCTTAAGTGCATCGATTTTAATAAGAGCATTGTTAAGATTATTTTCCAATTCTTGTTTTTGGCGACCAATAGTCACTTCAACTCTTTTACTTGCATAGTATTTTTCAAATTGAGTAGAAGCAAAACTCCCACCTGAAAAAAGAGGGATGTTAAGCACGAGGGCCACTGTGTGGGTCTTTTGTCCTTGGTGCAACGATTGATCAAACGTTTCGCCTGCACTTGTAAATGATCCTTGAAGTGAAAGATCAGGATACTCAAGGCGCGTAAGTTCTTCGAGTGCAAGTTTATTGATTTTTTCTTCATGAACCAATTGTTGATACTGAGGACTGCGCTCCAGAACGACTGATTGATTAAGTGACGGTACATTTGTGAGTTCATGAATAACTGCTAATGTTTGCTCTTCATTTAGTGGTTTGAAGATTTCAAGGTCAGAAGCAGAAAGTCCACTGTATTCCAGTAGACGACTTTTTGTATTTTGTTCTTCATCGATATATGTCGTTTTTTTCGAGTTGAGAGAAAC
>CAMLRB010000129.1 GCA_946482295.1 uncultured Bacteriovorax sp.
ACACGAAGTTGATTACGCTGATATTTCTCCTGAACTCTCACGTGACTTCAGAGGACTTCGTATCTGGCTTCCGCTTAAAACATTTGGAGTAGCGCCATTTCAATTAAACTTGGAAGAAAAGCTGAAACTTGCTGAATGGTTAAGCACAGAATTGAGTTCGATTAAAAAAATAGAAGTTCTCTCACAACCTGAACTTTCGATTCTCACATTTGCCCATAAAGATGGAGATCAAAAAACGTTAGAGCTTCTCACAAATATTAATGAGAAGGGGACACTGTTCTTATCTTCTTGTCAGCTGAGTGGAAAAGTGGCGATTCGCTTCTGTCTATTAGGATTCAGATTGCACTTTGATCGTTTAGAGAAGGCCATCAATGAATTAAAGGAAATGGTTTAATGTTGATTCAAGATTTTAAAAATCAATTTTTTCAAAGCGAACGATTACATTTTAATAATGGTGGACTTGCTCCTATTACTAAATCGGCGAGCGAAAAAATAAAATATTGGGGCGAACGCTTTTACCAGGAAGGTTTTTACACTGATCACGATTACATGGCCGATGTCCTTCATACACGAACTCAACTTTCAAAATTAATTGATTGTTCTCACGAAGAAATTGCTTTTTTTCAAAGCACGGCTTCTGGTGTCTCTCAACTGGCCTTTAATTATCCTCTTACAAAAAATGATGAAGTCATCATGTGGTCTCAAGAATACGCTTCTCATCTTTATCCCTGGCAAGAAGCTGCAAAACGCTCAGGGGCCACTTTAAAACTAATTGATTCACCTGAAGACTTATCAACTCCTGTCGATCTCATTGTTCAGGCGATCACTCCGCAAACGAAAATTATCGCTATTTCATGGGTACAGTTTCAGACAGGTGCAAAGACTGATCTGGAAAAGTTAGGGAAGATCACTCGCGAAAAAAATATTTTTCTTTTTTTAGATATCATTCAAGGGCTAGGGCTTCATCCTTTTTCCATGAAGAAATGGGGAATAGATGCAGTGGCAGGCGGAAGTCATAAATGGCTTTTTTCTCCAGTTGGCGTGGGATACTTAGCTCTGGATATGAAACACATCTCACTTATTCGACCTCACAATGTAGGTGCTTATACTTTTGGAACATGTGATGATCCGACTGATTTAGTCTGCATGCCTAAAAAAAGTGCACTGAAATTTGAAGCAGGATCAAAACAGGTTTTAGAAATTACGGCCCTTGGTGCGAGTCTCGATTTGATTTTGAAAACTGGCGTGCAAACAATCGAACAAGAGACTTTAAGATTGTCTTCTTTTTTAAGACACGGACTCGAAAAGAAAGGCTACTTTGTTCATTCACCTTATGAAAGTTCAAATCATCATTCGGCGATGGTCAATTTTATACCGAAGGCCGACACTGCAGATAAATTGCGAGCACTGCCCTGCAACTTTGCCCTTCGAGGCCCTGGACTACGTCTGACTCCAGCAGCTTTTTGTACAGACGATCAAATTTCTCGCATATTAAGCATCCTTTAATTTTTTTCCAATCTGGCCTATCATTAAAGAATGAAGGCGAGCGAAGTTCTCTCTCGAGATGAAATTCAAGACCTAATGAAAACCTCAGATGCAAGAGGTTTTCTCGCTCTGTGTACGACCTGGGGAATGATTGCAGGGTCTTTCCTTCTTGTTGCAAAATTTCCGGCCTGGTGGAGTATATTTATTGCTCTCATCATCTTAGGTGGTCGTCATCTCGCTCTTGCAATTCTCATGCACGATGCTGCCCACTATTCTCTGTTTAAAACGAAATGGATGAATGATTTTTTTGGATCATGGTTTGCGGCATATCCGACGTGGCAACATTTAGGACGCTACCGTCCCCATCACTTACGTCATCACAAGTTTGCAGGAAGCAGTGAAGATCCTGATCTTGATCTCGTTGAAAATTTTCCCTTGCCTAAAAAATCATTAATAAGAAAGTTCATCCGTGATCTCACTGGTCTGACTGGAATCAAACGTGTGTTTGGTTTGCTTCTTATGGATTTCGGTTTCATTGAGTACAGTGTTTCCAGTAAAACATCTAGAATTTATCCAAAAGGTTTAAAGACGATTCTCTTAAATGGTTTAAAAAATCTTCATGGCGTCGTCATTACTAATTTTCTCCTTTTTAGTTTTTTAAAACTTATGGGACATCCTACACTTTATCTATTATGGGTTATTTCTTATCTTACAACGTTTTCTTTTTTTGTTCGCATACGCTCAATTGCTGAACATGCATGCACTGATATGGATCTCAATCCAGTGAGAAATACACGGACAACATACGCTCCTTTTCTCGCCCGTATTACAGTTGCTCCTCATTTCGTCAATTATCATCTGGAACATCATCTTCTCATGGCTGTTCCTCATCAAAATTTCCGAAAAATGCATGAACTTCTTCTTAAACGTGGTGTTTTTGAAAAAGGATTTCTCTCTAGAAGTTATACAGACGTTCTCAAGGAGTCAGTCATTTGAAAGCACTAGTTTTGGGCGGAAGCCGCTATTTTGGGAGACACCTTATAAATGAACTTCTTCATTCCAATTACCAAGTCTATGTCGCCACTAGAGGCAATGTAGATTTTCCACAAAAAAACAAAGTACATTTTATAGAGGCCAATCGAGAGATTCAAAGCGATTTAGAAAAATTGGCCACTCTTGGGCCATTTGATATTATTTTTGATCAAATTTGCATGTCGGGGAGATCGGCGAATATGGCGGTCGATGCGTTCAAAAACTCTTGCAAACGTTATGTTTTTACCAGCACGGGCTCTGTTTACAATGCTCAGAGTGATGTTGAATTGAATGAAGAGAAATTTGATTTCCAAAATTATCCGATGAATTTAGAAGATACCAATCCCTACAATTATCAAGAGGCCAAAAGGCAGGCGGAAGTTGTGTTTGGTAACCAAAAACATTTTGAAGCAGTGATGGTGAGATTTCCTATTGTTTTAGGACTTGATGATTACACTGAGAGATTGAAATTTCACATAGAGAAAGTAAAAAAAGGTGAAGAAATTTATTTTCCAAATCTCAATATGAAAATGACCTTTGTTGATTCAAAAGAAGCAGGTCAATTTTTAAAATTTATTGGGGAATCGTCTTACAAGGGTGCCATTAATTGTGCCAGTACCGGTTCCATTTCAATGAAAGATTTAATGTCTTTGATTGAAGAAAAAACGCAAAAAAGGGCGGTGCTCGCCAATGTTGAAAACGAAAAAAATCATTCACCTTTTGGATTTAATGAAGATTTTGTTCTTCCGAACACAAAAGGATCAAGACTTGGATTTCACTTTTTTGAATTGAAGGATTATCTACCTAAACTAATCGAAGGATATCTTTGATCGATTCTTCTTTTTCTCGCCGTGAGCTTTTTTACCTTTAATTCTCTCACGTACAGAGCTCTTAGTTGGTTTAGTGGGCTTTCTGATTTTTGGTGGCGTGGCCACCGATTCAATCATCTCATGCAGTTTATTCACAACATCACTGATATTTAAATGCTGAGTGCGGAAAGATTGTGAAGTGAGAGTAAGAACACCTTCTTCATTTAATCGCTTGCCATATTTGGCGACAAAACGCTCACGGACAGCTTCAGGGAGAGTTGGCGATTGAAGAGCATTCCACTTAAGTGTCGCTTTTGTATTCACTTTATTAACGTTTTGTCCGCCAGTTCCAGAACTTCGGGAAAAAGATAATTCATATTCGTCGGCGGGGATTTTTATCGTCATCATCGAAATTAGGTTGCCACGGTTTTCGGCCTTTGGATAGACTGGTTCTATGCAAGAACTAGAAGATCTTATTCTTTCAACACTGTCTTTTTATGAACCAATGTCATTTTCAAAAATTGTTTTTGATATGGACACGAATGCTCTTAAACAATTTCCAAATTTTGATAAACCTCAAATGTTAACCATTCTCGAATCTCTCGAAAAAAGAGGACTCGTTAAGAAAATGGGCAAGGGGGAAGAGATTCAATGGCAGCGTATTCATAAAAAGCGTTCCTGGATTAAACGTTTTTTCAGCTAAGACCGTGTAAACTTCACCCGATTCCCTGGAGTATCCATTGTCAGACAAAGGGATTTGGCCTAAATTCCACGGATTATGACAAAAGCTATAACTTCCACAGACACAACGATCTCACCTTCAGACCTTCCGATTACGGCCTGGCTTCCAACAACTGTGAAAGAAGCTAAAAAGCGCGGTTGGGATGAACTTGATGTGATTTTGATCACAGGAGATGCTTATGTTGACCACCCGGCCTTCGGAGCGGCCGTCATGGGACGATTGTTAGAGGCCATGGGCATGAAAGTAGCTATCATCGCTCAGCCTAATTGGCGCGATGATCTTCGTGATTTCAAAAAATTTGGAAAACCAAAATACTTTTTTGGTGTCACGAGTGGAAACATGGATTCCATGGTGAATAAGTATACGGCGGGAAAACGTCTTCGTTCTGCGGATGCATACACTCCAGGCGGAGCTGTTGATATGCGCCCAGATTATGCGACAAGTGTTTATACAAAAATTCTTAAAGACCTGTATCCAGAAACTCCAGTGATGATCGGAGGGATTGAAGCCTCTCTACGAAGAGTGACTCATTATGATTTTTGGTCAGATCGATTAATGCCTAATATTCTCTCGACTTCGAGAGCAGATCTTCTTCTCTACGGAATGGGCGAACAGCCTCTCAAAGAAGTGGTTAAACTTCTTTTAGAAGGTATTCCATTCAATGAAATTAGAAATGTTCCGCAAACAGCATTCCTCATTGATCAACAAGCAGCAAGGCCCATTGGTAATATTGCCTGGGAAGATTTTGAACTTTCTTCTCATGAAGTTTGTTTGAAAGATAAAAAGGCCTATTCGAAAAACTTCATGCACGTTGAAGTGGAATCCAATAAACAATTCGCCAATCGTTTACTTCAAAAAGTAGGAACTGAACTCCTTGTTATCAATCCTCCTTTTCAAACGATGACGGAAGCTGAAATTGATGCTTCATTCGATCTTCCCTATACAAGATTGCCTCATCCGAAATACAAAGATCGTGGACCCATTTCAGCCTATGAGATGATTAAGTTTTCTCTCAATACACATCGTGGATGTTTTGGTGGATGCAGCTTCTGTACAATTTCTGCTCACCAGGGAAAAATGATCGCGAGTCGATCAAAGTCTTCTATTATGAAAGAACTAGAAGTCATGTCTAAAATGAGTGACTTCAAAGGTATTGTCACAGACATGGGGGGCCCTTCAGCAAATATGTATCAAATGAAAGGAATTGATCAGGCCCATTGTGATAAATGTGCTGCACCTTCATGTGTATTCCCAGTGATCTGTAAAAACCTCGATGCGAGCCCTGAAAAGATGACTCAGCTTTATCGGGAAGTAGCAGCTCATCCCAAAGTAAAAAAGGCCTTCGTAAGTTCTGGTTTAAGATACGATCTTATGTTCAATGAGCGCAGCCAAGATGCTAAAAAAGATGAAGAGTATGTTGAGCAGTTGATCACTCATCACGTGAGCGGTCGTTTAAAAGTAGCTCCGGAACACACGGAAGATCACGTTTTGAAGACGATGAGAAAACCCGCATTTCATTACTTCGAAACATTTAAAAAGAAGTTTGAAGAAATCAGCCGCAAAAAAGGACTCAATCAAGAGATTATCCCATATTTTATTTCAAGCCATCCTTCGTGTACGCCCGAAGATATGGCGAAACTTGCTGTGAAAACGAAAAAATTAGGTTACCGCTTGGAGCAGGTTCAAGATTTCACACCAACGCCAATGACTGTAGCGACAGAAATCTATTACTCTGGTTATCATCCCTATACTTTGAAAGAAGTAAAGACGGCCATTTCTCTTGATGAAAAGACAAAACAGCGAACGTTTTTCTTCTGGTACAAACCAGAAAATAAAAACTACATTAAAAACTATCTGGCCAAGCAGAAGCTCTTCGACATCACTAAAGAATTATTTGGATAAAACGAGATTGTCGCGAATGAAGTCGGCAATACTGACTTCAGTGATATTGAGTTTTTTCAATTCACGTTCGATATAAAGAGACTCTTCCAAACTTAACGTCTGGTTTTTTCTTTTTTCAGTCCAACCCCAGCTCCATTGATATTTATTTTTAATGGGTGAGTGATGGCCCGCACGTACACCAAAATAAATGAGATCTGCCCATGTATCACCTGCGGCCTTTGTTACACACGTTCTCAAACGTAAATCGGCCATATCCATATCGGCCTCGGATCCGCCAAACCAATAGCGTAAATCATGCTCTAAACAACAATGCTTCCATTGTCCTGGATTATTAGTAGGGCCATCTAAGAAAAGGGTGCAGTAATCTGTTTCAAAGTTTTTCAGTGTCGGAGCGGCAGAGGCCGAGTCTATTGGTAGAGCAGCATACATAACGGCAATGATCAGTGGCAACAAAGCTTTCATCATTCAATCATAGGCCGAATTGCAAAAATGCTCAACACCGAATGTGGACGAATGAAGGAAAGGTCTTTACTCTTGAAAGGGTAGGCAATGAAGCCCCAGGATTCAATGAAATGAAAAGCACTATCCATGAAGTTGTCTTTAAAAACTTTTTCAAACTTATGACAGCGCTTGTGATCATTCTAGGTTTTCTCTATGTCATCTTTCCTTTTATGATCCCCCTTATTTTTGGTGGAATTCTCGCACTGGCCTCAAGTCCATTTATCCATAAATTGATGGCCCGCGGACACACCCGAAAAAAATCTTTGCTGATGCTTACAGCTTGTTTGTTTCTTCTGATTATCATGCCGCTTATGTTTTTCTTTTTCCGCGGATTCAAAATTGTTTCACAATTTTTCTCTGAGCAGTCCATTGAAGAATTAACTAAAAGTGGGCAACAACGAGTCTATGCACTGTTTGATAAATTTTCGACCAATTTCAATATTGATCCGGAAATGTTAAAGCAAAAAGTTTCAACTCTACTCAATAATGCCGGATCATTCACATTAAAACTCTTTGGTGATTTAGTTTCCCAAATTCCCAACATCGTCATCTTAAGTGTGATCACCTTGTTTGCTTTTTATTTTTTCCTTGTTAAAGAAGTGCAAATCAGGAAATTTTTTGACCGCTATTTTCATTTTTCTCAAAAAAATGCAGATCAATTTATAGCCGTATTAAAATCGAGTTCTCGAGAAGTCTTTGTCGCTAACGTTGTGACCGGGCTTATTCAATCAACAATTGTTTCCATAGGTGCCTTGATTTGCGGAATAGGTGACTTCTACATCGTTCTCTTTACGACCTTCATCATTTCCTTCATTCCGGTCATTGGAGCTGCGCCGATGGCCTTTTTACTGTCTGCCATTGCTTTCATTGATGACCAAGTCTGGCAGGGAATTACAATGGCGGTTGTAGGGATCATTTCAGGAACCGCGGACAATATCATCCGCCCATACCTCTCATCTAGCTTTGGTGAAGCGAATGTCCCTGTTTTTGTGTCATTCATCGCCGTTATTGGTGGTGTCGTCGTCCTAGGACTACCGGGGTTGTTCGTAGGCCCATTGCTTGCGTCACTCGTTTATGGAGCACTGCCAATTCTTGCACGTGAGTTTTTTCCCGAGTTAGAGGGCGAAGAAGTGGAAAAGAGCGATCCAAATTGAAAAAAATCTGGTATGGTGCCCCCCCACCTTTTTAATAATGTTTTGGTTTAGGGCCTTATGAAATTTATTATTTCTTTGTTTATTCTATTTATTCTTTCAGCAACTGCACAAGCGGCCGAAGTCGATCAATTCACACTTCGTCAGGAAAAATTAGAGGACGCTTCAACGATCATTAATATTCTTGCTAACAAAAATGTAAAACGTGTTCTTAAAGAAATGAATGCCTCTCAAGTGGGTTGTCAGGAAAAAAAACTCTACGAAAACTTAAGAACGATTTTTGCCAATCACTCTCATGGTGAATTAACAATTACTGTTATTGATAATCCGGCCATTCCTAAACTACTTACCCCTTTTGAAAAATCCATTTTTAAAGAATGGCGATTCTGGGATGGGTTTGTCATGGGTTCCCCTTTTTTCAAAAGTTCTGGTTTAACGATTTCTCCACTGATCAGAATGGGGGATGTTGTTGTAGGATCAGATAAATTTGAGCATATGTTCGGAAGAGGCTTTCAATACTTCACAAATTTTTATCTCAAAAATAAAAATCTCGCGATGGCCGTTAAACGCGGAGTATTCGACGAAAAATTAATTTTTGGGGGAAATAAAATTGCTACGGGAGTTTTCAGCTACGGCGATCTTTCGGCCAATTTTAACGGCATGAGATTCTGGAATCATATGTTGCAATTGAGACCAGATGTTCTTGGCGATAATCGTGGACCATATATCGTTTGCGAAAATAACCAATACCGTCTTGTAAAAGAAATCGATTTCCGCTCTTACATGGATGAATCGATGGATGAAGGAATCAATTGTTCGAAATTCCCCTCACTCAAAACGGCTTCAAAATATAGGGCCCAAGTTGAAAAACTGGGAATGACTTGCCCGATGGATAAAAGCGCGTCTGAAAAAATGAAGCAAAAATATGGTCCATTTGCCAAATGGATTATCAATGATAAAGGTTTTGCTGAACTTGATTACAAGGATGAATTCGAAGAGTGAAAAAACCTTTAATCTTTTTTGTATTAATTGTTTTATTCATACTGCTTGTTAACCAGTTTTTTCCTCAATTAACAACACTCACAGACTTCCAAATGATTCAGGCCATGCGTGAGCAATGGCATAATACCTATCTTACCAGACCGTATTACTACATGGGCCTGTTTTTTTTATTCAATATGTTTCTAGCTTCGCTGCCTGTGCCTGGAATTTCCATGCTCAGTTTTCTTGCGGGAGCACTCTTTGGATTTTGGCCTGGTTTTTTACTTTCTTCAGTAGCGACAGCGGTTGGGAATTTAGGAGGCTATTACCTGGCCAATTACTTCTTGCGGGATTGGGTTATGGAAAAGTATGGACACAAAGTAGAAGTCTTTAAAAAAGACTGGCAGACCAATGGAGCATTAGCGCTTTTTTCAATGCGTTTGTTTCCGATAGTTCCTTCTTTCATCGCTAATCTTGTATTGGGTGTATCGCCGCTAAGGGCATGGACATTTTTTTGGGTGGGATGGCTTGGGAGAGTGCCGATGGTGCTTTTCTACACGCTCGCTGGTGTTCAGATTGCAAAAATTAAAAGCGTTGATGAAATTCTATCAGCGCCAGTCTTGATTTCATTTGCTCTGCTGGCCCTTGCTCCGTGGATTTTAAAACTCATTCTCTTTAAAATGAAAAAATCTTAAGGATCTTTCATTAAACTAACGAGATAGTTATCTTCATCAGCAGCAATAGATTTGGAAAATGGAACACGCATTTTAAAGCTTGGACCAAATGTAACGAATGTATTGAATTCATCGTTTAAACCAGCAGGATTAACTTCTGCCGGAAGATTCTCAACGTAAGTTTCATTATATTCGAGGGCGAGATAGTTTACACTTAGAATGTCTTTGTTAATTCCCGTGACAAGTGCTTTGTGGCCAGTTGAAAAAAATGCTGAGTTGAAATCATGAGCTTCCATTGACCAAAGAGGAAAAATGGCCAGCAATCCAGCTTCTTTGCAAAAGCTTTCATGAAGTTCTTTTTTCTGGATATTTTGAGCGTCACCAAAAGCGACCGCCGTAATATTTGTTTTAGCAAACATCTTTAAAATTTTTATGATTTGTGAATGCTGATCTTCCACGGTTGTTTTGGGATCAATAAAGATTCTCTGAATGGGAAGTTTTAAAAGTTTTCCTTGCTCGATAATCAGACTGTCAGGAATCCCGTGATAAGGCACACGATTTGTTTCACGGTTGAGGAGACATAGGAGTCCCGCGATTTCATATTTAGCTTCGGTTTGTAATTTGTGTAAGGCCAATGCACTGGCCGAACCGCCGTTCCAAAATAATAAAATTCTCTCTTTTTTCATATGCGCGCATTAAAGCACGGAAAATTGAAGAGTTCAATATTACCGGAGCAATTCGCTTTAATTAGGCGAAAATCCATTTCTTCCGATAGGCCTCTCAATGAGAAAATGTTTTTTATTCATCCTTCTTTTTATTCTTGTCAGCTGTGCTGAAATTATCAGAGGCCCGGCCGCAAGTTTTTCACAAACTCAGCATATCGTTTTTGATATCGATTGGACGATCGTGGCCGAAGTAAAAGATAAAGAAGCTCTCAAAAAATTTAGTGATGTCATTCATGTGGATGGCACAGATTATGTTTTGTATCCCGGCTTAAGATCACTTATCAAAGAAATGGTTCAGCACCCTGAAATAAAAATTTCTTTTTTTTCAGGAGGGGCGAATAAACGAAATGAAAAACTTTT
>CAMLRB010000130.1 GCA_946482295.1 uncultured Bacteriovorax sp.
CATCAGCGAAGGCCTTGCCCGCAATGCGCTGGCTATCGAATTGAACGGTGAGGTGATTGAATTGTCACGTCCGATCAATGTCGATGGGGCTATCAGGATCCTCACCTGGAGCGACGCGAAAGGAAAGAACACGTTCTGGCATTCCTCTGCTCACTTGCTGGCGGAAGCGCTCGAAGCGTTGTACCCCGGGGTAAAGTTCGGCATTGGCCCGGCGATCGAAAACGGTTTTTATTACGACATCGATATGGATGCGAAAATCCAAGATGAAGATCTTCCAAAAATTGAAGCGAAGATGATGGAAATCATCGATGAGAAACTTCCCATCACAAGACGTGTGTTTACCCGCAATGATTCAATTGAATTTTGGAAACAAAAAAACCAACCCTTAAAAGTTGAAGTTGTTTCAAGCATTCCGGAAGGCGAAGAAATCTCTTGTTATGAACAAGGTGAATTCATCGATCTTTGCCGTGGTCCACACGTCGAAAACACTGGACACTTACCAAAGTTTTTTAAACTTCAAAGTGTGGCCGGTGCTTACTGGAAAGGTGATTCTAAAAACAAAATGCTTCAGCGTATTTACGCAGTTTCTTTTCAAACAAAAAAACAACTTGAGGATCACCTCACATTTTTAGAAGAAGCCAAAAAACGCGATCACCGTAAGCTCGGAAAAGAAATGGAACTTTTCCACTTCGATCAAATCGCTCCTGCTTCTCCTTTCTTTATGCCGAAAGGAACAATTGTTTATAACGAACTCATCGACTTCATGAGACGCATTTATAAAAAATACGACTATGATGAAGTCATCACTCCGCAAGTTCTCGATACGGAATTGTGGAAGACATCAGGCCACTACGCTCACTACAAAGAAAATATGTACATTACACATGCTGACGAACGTGAATACGGTGTAAAACCTATGAACTGTCCTTGTCACATGATGATGTTCAAGCACTATAAATACTCATATCGCGATCTTCCTATGAGATATGCGGATTTTGGACGTCTTCACCGCTTTGAAGCCGCAGGTGCCGTTGCAGGGCTCACTCGCGTGCGTACATTTTGTCAGGATGATGCTCACATTTTTATTGCACTTAAAGATATTCAAGCTGAAATCATCAAGCTCATGGATATGTTCTTCGTTTGTTATGACCACTTTGGTTTCAAAGACATCAAAGTAGGACTTTCAACAAGACCAGAAGGAAAATTGGGCGATGAAAAAACGTGGGACATTGCTGAAGATGCTCTAAGAGGCGCCCTTGAAAAATCAGGACAAGCTTTCCATATCAACGAAGGTGATGGAGCTTTCTACGGTCCAAAAATCGATATTCAAATTTCAGATGCTATTGGAAGATATCACCAGCTCGGAACAATCCAGCTGGATTTCCAACTTCCAGAAAGATTCGATCTCAATTTTACAAATGACCAAGGTCTTGAAGAGCGTCCGGTTGTTATTCACCGTGCCCTCCTCGGCTCACTCGAGAGATTCTTCGGAGTTTATCTTGAACACGTTGCGGGAATTTTCCCGTTCTGGTTAGCACCAGAGCAAGCGGTAATCGTTCCTGTATCAACAGATAAGCACCTTGGCTTCTGTCAGCAAATGGCAAAAGACCTCAAAGATTTAGGTTTCCGCGTTCGTGTCGATGACCGCAATGAAACTATGGGTTACAAAACTCGCCAGATTCAACAATCAAAAGCGCCTTTTATGCTTGTCGTGGGCGACAGAGAGATGGAGAATGCGGCCGTTAGTATTCGTGCCTATGGTGAACAAGGCTCAAAATCTATGGCACTCACTGAACTTAAAGAGATGTTTGCAAAACTTAATCTGGATAAAGTGCCAGCACGTTTAAGATAAATCTTCCAACGATCGACCAAGGATAAGGTGACTGTATGTTGAAAAAAAATATTCTGCTTCTATGCGGAGGAAGCGGTACTGAGCACGAAGTATCTCTCGTTTCTGCAAAGTTTTTTGAAAAACAACTGGCCGATATCGGCCTCTACAACGTTTTTAAAGTGGAAATGGGTAAACCCAATTCAACAGACAAAACAATGAGAGTGATGCATGAAGATGGTTCTCACGGAGCAACAGTCGAAATCAATTTTCACCGTCAGCTTGTAGGGCCTGATTTCAAACATGATCTTCACTTTGTGATTCCTTGTATTCACGGACCTCCTGGTGAAACAGGTGAAATCCAAACCTTCTTTGATCTCATCAATCTCCCTTATATGGGTTGTGGGCCAGAGGCTTCACTAAACTGCTTTAACAAAGTCACAAACAAACTATGGTTAAACGCACTTGATATTCCTAATACTCCTTTTGAATTCCTCACTAGTATGGAAGATGCTCCTCGTGCGCATGCTTTATACGACAAGCACGGAAAAATTTTCGTGAAAGCCGCTTCTCAAGGATCAAGCGTTGGTTGTTATCAAGTTTTCAAAAAAGAAGATCTTGATGCCACTTTAACAAATGCATTCAAATACTCAGAGTATGTTCTCGTTGAAAAAATGGTCTCTGCTCGTGAGCTGGAAATTTCAACATACGAATTCGACGGAAAAATTCACGCCAGTGTTCCTGGTGAAATTAATTGCCCTTCAAAGTTTTATTCTTACGAAGAAAAGTACAATCCAAAAAGCCAGACGACGACCGAAGTTGTGGCCCCTGGTCTTTCAAAAGAAACTGTAGAAAAAATGAGAATGATGGCCATCAAAGCATTCAAGGCCTTAAAGCTTCGTCATCTCTCACGTATTGATTTCTTTTTTACTGACGATGGCGAAATTTTTCTCAATGAAATTAATACATTTCCTGGATCAACACCGATTTCAATGTTTCCTAAAATGATGGAGAATAATGGCCACGCTTACATTGATTATTTAAAGGCCATTATTAACAAACATATTCTTTAACAATTAAAGTTGAGATAAAAAATGAAAGAACGGACTTCAATGAAACTTCCACTCATCAATGCCCTAGACTCAGATCACGGTAACGTTGTTCTCAAAAAATACTACGAGAACAAAATGATTCCTGCAGAGAAAAAAACATATCTTACAAAACTTAAAGATTCCGTCGGCCCTTATATGGGTATTGAAGCGGATGATGGAAGTACTCACTACTTGCAGGATGCAGCTTCGCAAATTGCAACTTTGGGACATGGATTTAATTCTTCCATTTTTTTTGGTACAGCGGAATTTTTAGAAAGCTGGACAAACGATTCGTCGACAAAAGAATTTAAAGATATGCGTTTGGCCTTCATGAACTTTTTTAAAAGAAAGTTAGGATGGAAAAAAACCTACATGACTTTTGTTCATTCAGGCGCAGAGGCCAATGAAACGGCCCTAGGTTATTGTTATCGAAAGCGCATCAATCCTGAGGCGAATAAAGTTTTGGCCTTTGAAGGATCGTTCCATGGTCGAATGATGGTCACTCTTGCTGCCACTTGGAACAAAAGTAAGCGTGAACCATTTGAATGGAAAAACTATCTCGCTGAGTATGTAAAATATCCGGAACTTGAAGACAGCACTATCAACGTGGCCTTTCCTGCAAAATGGCGGGAGGTATGGAACGAAGCTGCCTTAAAAGACTTTGTCATTCCTGCTGATTGGTCAAATGATCCAATGGTTAAAAAAGAAGTTGATTCACTACTAAGTGTTCGCTCTCAACTCCTTTCAAAAAAGATTTTCGCTATTCTTGTCGAGCCCATGCAATGTGAAGGTGGAGATTGTTATTCATCTGATCGTTTTCATACGGCCCTTCTTATGATGGCCCGTACTTTCAAGGTTCCAGTCATTCACGATGAAGTACAAACCGGGTTTCATCTAGGGAGAGAATTTTTCTGGCATCGCCAATTGAACATGAAAGGTTTAAATGGTGAGCAATTAAATCCAGACTACGTCGTCTGTGCTAAAAAAGCTCAGCTTGGTATTGTCCTCTCACACTCAGAAACGAAAAATATCTTTAAAGGTGAAGAGCTTTCAGTGGCCTCAGCTTTCCGTGGATACGCGCACGCTATCAGTCTCGATCAGTGCCAGAGCAAAATTCACGAGCTTGAAAAACAAGTTATCCCTCGTTTGAATGATCTCTTAAAGAAACACTCTCAATTCGTACGTCGCCCTCGCACCAATGGCCTGGCGTTCGCTTTTGATGTCATCGATCCTGCGTTTTTAAATAAGTTTGTCGATCTACGTTTTAAACATGGATTGCTTTACTATCCGGCCGGATCTCAAACTTTGAGATTCAGATTAAATACGGCGTATGGATCAAAAGATTTAGATTTCTTATTTGATCGTCTCGATGCCATTTGCCGCGAACTCTTCCTTAATGAAACAACTGTTTTGCCAAAATTTGTCGAAACGGAAGTTAACTCTCCAGCTGATCATTATGACTGGCACCAACTTCTCATCCAAACTAAACTTGACCGCGCACAAGGAAAAAAAGTTGATGCGAAAAAAGTTAAAGATCGTATTAATTCTCTCATCACAACAGGTGCAGACGTTGAATTAATCGAGATCAATGCTGGTAACTTCCTGGAGTTCCGCCAAGACATTATCAATCTCCAGCGTGAAGTGTATGAACCTGCTCGCCAGACAGATATTGAAAAATTCGAGCACACTGTTCTAGATAAAAATTCACTATGCTACGGGCTCGTAAATACTGATAAAAAATTAGTGGGAATTGCCTTTGCCGGTCCATTAAAGCTCTATCCGTTAGAGCGTGGTGTGCGTAACGATCCTCACTTTAATGACAGTGATTCACTTTATATGTTGGATGTTACTATTCATCCTTCCCTTCAAGGATCAGGGATTGGGAGAAATCTGAAATACGCTCTTTCAATCATGGCAACTGTCAAAGGAACAAAACGCATTCAAGGAAGAAACCGCGATCGATTGGCAGGTGCCATGTTAAACATCAACCTTTCACTAGGGGCCATTGAACAAAGTTATATCAGTGAAGACTATCCTGATTTTGAAAATTATCGCGATGTTTTCTACTATACAGCAAGAGCAGATTGGAAAAAACCCACTATTCATTTGGGACATGGGACGACGATTCCTCTTTCACTTCAAAGTTTGGATCATACTTATGTTGATCAACAACTACCTTATCTCATCAACAAAGTTTGTCTTTCAAATTTTGTCAGTGTTCCTTTCCTCGCTGGAGTTAAAGACTTCCTTTCAGTATTGCCTACTCATCTTCGTCACGGCTACACGACTTCTGGACAGTCAGAATGTGTAGATAAATTGGCCAAAACAATCTGGGTAAAAAGTCCGCAGGAAATTAAAGATAAACATATTAACAAAATGCTGACTTTCAAAAACCATTATTTTGGAAATGGATCAATGCTTGCTCGATCGTTAAGCATTGAAACAGATCCTTATTTCCAAGTGACTCGTTTAGATAACCCAACTGAAAATAATTATGAATCTGTTCTTAAGTCAGTTGAAACTGAACTCAAAAAGAAAGAACACCTCGCCGTATGGATTGAACCTCTCTTGCAAAAAACAATGGAAAAAGTTCCTTATGAATTTTTGAGAGGACTGAAAAAACTTTGTGAACAAAATGGCGTCGCCCTTATTTACAATGAAACCGCAGCTCAAATGTTCCGTTATTCTTCAAAGGCCTTTATGGCAGGAAGTTTTGAAGAAATCGCACCTGATGCTGGAATGGTCTATTTCTCAGGCCAGTCAGGTATCGCCTACGCTTCAGATAAGTACTTTTTAGAGCAACCCCTCATGATGATTAGTACATGGGATGGTGATGAGTATCACTTCCTTAGCTATTACCACGCTTTTAAAAACGTCATGAAGAATCAAGAAGACTATATGAAAACGGCTAAGGCCTTTCATCAGAAACTCATTGATGATCTTTCCCGTTTTGAAATTGATTGTCTAAAAATTGAAAATGGATTTGGTTTCTTTAAAGGATCTATCCCAAGTTCAATGGCCAAAATGTTTGTTCATAAAGGAAATCACTACCTTGTATGCCCTAGTTACGATGCTATGAAGGAGTACCTAAACGCATGAGCACAAATTGTATGTTCCCTCTCATAACTTATGCTAAAGGAAAATCTCCCCTACAATGGGGACAAGAGCATGGTGAAACTTATAAAGTTGCAATCAAAGAACTTTTTGAAATAAGAAAAACGTTAATGCTTGCTAAAAATCCAGCTCTCGGAAGAAAGCTCGATGAACTAGCTATGGAGCAATTTGAGCATTCTAAAAAATTTGCTCCCGATATCGCTACAGAACTAGAAGGAATTGCCCAAGGTTCAGGACTCTCTCTCACAGATATTGTTATTTTAAATAACTACACTGATTTTCGCGATATCATCCTACCTGAAGAAGGATGTTCAAGCGTTCACATCCAAACTCCAGATCAAGTTCTTGCAGGTCAGACGTGGGATATGCATCGTTCAGCGAAAAATTACATGTGCCTCATTCATGTTCCGGAAACAATCGATCACAGTGAGCAACTTGTCCTCACCCTCGTTGGGTGTGTCGGTCTGATGGGTGTGACAACGAACAATACACTCATTGGTGTTAACAACATCAACACGGCAAATGCAAAAACAGGTCTCATTTGGCCCTTATTAGTCCGACGCGTTCTCGAACAGAAAACATTAGGAGAAATGCGTGCTACGCTTATGCACGCTCCTGTAACCTCAGGACACAATTATCTTATCAGCTCTCCTGAAGGTGGAGAACATTTAGAAATCACGCCGTCGGTGTCTGAAAAAGTCGGTGCCCTTCTCAAAGGTCAAGTTGGTGGGATTTTCCATACGAACCATTGCCTTGGTTCTGAAATACAAAAACTAGAAGATAAAACATCGATGAGCTCAACAACGTTTAATCGATGGGAGCTTCTTTCTAAAAAAACATACAAAGTTCGTGATCTGGAAGATTTTAAAAATCTTCTAACTGACCATGACGAATTTCCAAAGTCAATTTGCTCGCATTATGAAACTGGTGTTCAGGATCCATCCTTCACTTGTGGTGGAGGAGTGAGTGATCTACTCGCTGGTCGCCATATTTTTTGGCGTGGATGTCCAGCACATGATCAAGACTATCGCGAGTATGAATTCGTAACAGATGGATCAAACTTCAAACGTGTAAAATAAGGGGAATCTTTATGAATGAATTGCCTTATTATGTTTCGTGGAGCAAACAACATAATGCCACGACATTCAAGATTGCTTCTGTTGATGGTGTGAGAATTAAAACAGAAGAAGGTCATTCGCTCTTTGATATGACATCTATTAGTTACCAAGCACACTTCGGTCACAATCATCCTGTCATCATCAAGGCCATTAAAGATCAGCTTGATACCATTCCCATGAGTTCCCCAAAAGGAATTTATCCGGGAAAAAATGAGTCCACTAAAAAACTCCTCTCTTATATGAATAAAGAAGACGGAAAAATTTTTTACACAACAGGTGGCGCTGAGACCGTTGAAAATGCTCTCAAGATTGCTCGCGACTTCACTAAAAAAAAGACTATCCTAGCTCGCGCGAATTCCTATCATGGGGCGACTTTAGGAGCTTTAGGTGCAACAGGCGACTGGAGAAATCCAGCGCATATGACTCCGGAGAATTGGGTTTTACGTTTTCCTGAACCGACTGAAGAAAATGCCATTCAAAAAACGCGAGATATTATTCTTAAGGCAGGCCCCCAAAATATCGCTGCCTTTATCATTGAAACAATCACAGGTGGAAATGGAGTTTTTTACGGTGATCAAACTTGGTGGGACGGAATCTCTAATCTCTGTAAAGAATTTAACATTCTACTCATCATGGACGAAGTTGTGTGCGGATTCAACCGAACAGGAAAACCGTTCGGATATATGCACTACAATGTTTCCCCAGATATGGTTTGTCTCGCCAAAGGTATCACCGGTGGTATGATTCCTTTTGGTGCTCTATGGACGAGCAAAAAGATTGCGGAACATTACGAAGAAAATGTTTTGGTTTGTGGACTCACAAATTATGCTCACCCACTTGGAGTTGCGGCCATGAAAGGTGTGCTCGATATCGTTCATGATCCCAATTTTTTAAGCAATCTCTCAATTGTTGAAAAAGAATTTGTCTCTCAACTTGAATCACTCAAAAAGTTTTCAGTCGTTAAAGATATTCGTGTAAAGGGAATGCTTGCGGCAGTAGATATCAATCACCCTATTGAATGGAAAAAGTTTTATAAAAAAGGGCTCTACCTTGTTGCTCATGCCAATCGAATAATTTTAGCCCCTCCGTTAATCATGACAAAAAATGAATGTCATGAGGCCATGTCATTAATCGCTGATGTTCTAAAGGAAGAATCGAAATGAATTTTGATCAAAAAAAATATCCCAAAGTTTTTACTGATGCTCATAGTGCCCTTCAAGGAATTGAATCGGGCATGACTCTCATGAGTGGCGGCTTCGGTCTTTGCGGGATTGCTGAAAACTGCATCGATGCCTTGACAACAATTGATGTTAAAAATTTAACAGTCATTTCAAACAACATTGGAAACAGTGGACGTGGACTCGTTAAAATTCTTATTCAAGATAAAATCAGTAAGGCCTATTGTTCTTACGTTGGGGGGAACCCAGACTTAGAAGTTCGTATGTTGAATAAACAGATTGAAGTTGAGCTTGTACCGCAAGGAACTTTTTCAGAACGTATTCGCGCGGCCGGTATGGGAATTCGAGCTTTCTATACACCTACTGGTTACGGCACTCTCGTAGCGGAGGGAAAAGAAGTAAAAAACTTTGATCGTCCTTGTGTTCTTGAAACGGCCCTTCACGCAGACTTTGCCATCATCAAGGCCCAAAAGGGAGACACATACGGAAATCTTTGGTTCAAAGAAACGGCCAGAAACTTTTCTCCTCTCATGGCGATGGCCGCAAAAATAACAGTCGTAGAAGTTGAAGAGCTTGTTGAAATCGGAGAACTTCCACCTGAAGACATTCATCTTCCAGGACTCTTCGTTCAAAGAATTTTCCAAGGGAAAAACTATAAAAATGATATCGAATTTCTTGTAACGGAAGGTGCCTAATGAGTTGGACTAATGAACAAATGGCCGACGTAGTAATTAGCTTTTTTAAGCCACACACTTCGGTGAATCTTGGAATTGGAATGCCAACGGTTATTGCGCAGAGAATGCCTAAAGAAATGCATATTATGATTCATTCTGAAAATGGAGTTCTTGGCGTGAGCGGCCGTCCTAAAAAAGATGAAGTCTCACCAACGCTGATTAATGCAGGAAAAGAAACTATTTCTATTGGAGCTGGGGCAAGTTTTTTTGATAGCTCTCTTTCATTTGGAATGATCCGCGGTGGTCACATAGATTATTGTGTCCTAGGTGGAATGGAAGTTGATGCTGAAAGAAACCTGGCCAATTGGATGGTGCCTGGAAAAAAAGTAACAGGTATGGGTGGGGCCATGGATCTCGTTAACGGATCGAAACAAGTCATCATCATGATGAATCACTTTAGCAAAGATGGTGCTGCAAAACTTCTCAAGCGTTGCTCACTACCACTCACTGGTAAAGATGTCGTTGACCTTGTTGTCACAGAACTGGGAGTTTTTAAACCGAATGGCAAAACATTCGAGATTATTAAACTTGCTCCTGGTGTGACGCCTGAAGCTTGTAAATTGCAGCAAGATACCTAAGTACAGCTGTCAACAAATGTTAGTTTTATAAGAATACTTCCTTGATATGATTCCCACGATAAATTACTCATAGCAAGGAAGAACTTATGAAATTGTATCTCCTCGTACTGCTCGCCCTCACTTCTTTCAATTCACACGCACTCACCAATTCTGTTTTTGCTGAAAACGAAATTTTCAATTCTGTTGTTATGATTAAATCAGAAGCACCAGATGCTTCCGGCGATACTACTCCAGCTTATTGTAATGCTACTTTTGTGGGAAAGAATGTTATGGTCACGGCCGCTCATTGCCTGGCCCTCGCTCATATTTCAGGTGAAAAATTAGTTGAACTCCAAACTGGTTATTATAAATATGTAACGAGACCAGATGGTCAAAGAGTTCGCATCGGATACGTACAGAAAAATAAATTCAGCAAACACGTTAACATTGAACTCCCACAATCGCTTAAAGATAAATTTGCTCGCCAAGGTCAACGTGCGCGTATTGAACCGTCAGAAGATTTTGCTCTCGTCTGGTGGAATGAAGAAACTCCCGAAACAGCAGACATGAACTTCGCCACTCCAGTCACTCCAACGGAGCATGCTCAGGTGATTAGATCATTGGCAAGTTTTCCCTTAAAAGTTGTCTCAATAAATTTTCTAAGCACAATGAGTATGGACACTAAACGCATGGGCGATCTTAACAGTGTAAAATGGAGCAGCAATCATT
>CAMLRB010000131.1 GCA_946482295.1 uncultured Bacteriovorax sp.
CGATTTTTTTCTGCCTTTTTCGGGGCAATCGGGGCACTAGAGTAGATTTTTGTATTTCAAATAATCTTCAGGTGTCCCGACACTTTCTTCGACATCATCTTTGTAATTCGCTTGTCTCTGCGATTGTAAGTAATGTGGATCTGCAGGTGGTAAATCTGCAGGCACTTCATCACCTTCAACAGGGATATCCCGATTTGAAGTATAGGTTCTGTCTGGTTGAAGACCATTATTTCTTTTTTCGAAGAGATCGCGCACATCAGGTGCTAAACGATTTTCAAATTCACGAATATCATTGAGCGTATTATAGAAATTTCTTTCTAATTTATTCTTTTGAGCTGGATCTGCGCGATAGAAGAGGTCGTGATATTTCCTACGAGCAATCAAATGTTGATCGAGAAGATTTAAATATTTCTCATAAACACGATCAAGATTAAATCCACCGCTATTTTGTTCACGAGGTCCTTGATGTTGAGGACGTGGTTGGTTGTCTCGTTGTTGACCTTGGCCTGGACGTCTACGTCGGCGGTTTTGATTATTTCCCCCTGGCTGACCTTGGCCCTGTTGGGGACGAGGTCCCTGAGCGCCTCCTTGGGCGTTTTGAGGTTGTTTAGGACGATCTCCTTGAGGACGTTCGCCTTGTGGGCCACCTTGTGGACGATCACCTTGTGGACGAGGTCCATTATGGTGGCGTCGACGATTATTATTTGGTCGTCTGTTGTTATTTCCGTTTGGATTATTGTTTGGTCCCTGAGAGGAACCTGAGTTTTGTTGATTCATACGAGTCCTGAAACTTTATTCATTGCTATGGGACCATTATTGAGACTTTCGTCATTTAAGTCAATTCGCGCATGTTTATTTACAAAAATGTTTCTTAGGAGTTATTATGCACGAAGAATTTTTCAAACATTTCACATATATTTCAGGAGACCCCAATGACATCAAAAAAACGCGTCAAAGTTGCCGTCACAGGAGCTGCAGGACAAATCGGTTATGCCCTTTTACCAAGAATCGCTTCTGGACAAATGTTTGGACCAGAAACAGAAGTAGAACTTCAGTTAATTGAACTTGAAGCTGCTCTTGGTGCCCTTAAAGGTGTAGCAATGGAACTTGATGACTGTGCTTTTCCACTTTTAAAGAAAATCACATGTACATCTGACTACGCAGTAGGATTCAAAGATGTAAATTGGGCCATTCTAGTTGGTTCAGTTCCTCGTAAAGATGGAATGGAAAGAGCGGACCTTTTAAAAATCAACGGTGGAATTTTCACAACTCAAGGACAAGCGATTGCAGCTAATGCTGCTACTGACGTTCGTGTTTTCGTTGTTGGAAATCCATGTAATACAAACGCGCTTATCTGTATGAACGCTGCTAAAGGTGTTCCATCAGATCGTTTCTTCGCAATGACTACTCTTGATGAAAACCGCGCTAAAACTCAGCTTGCTCAAAAGGCTGGTGTAGATGTAACAGCTATCACAAACATGACAATCTGGGGAAATCACTCAGCAACTCAATATCCAGATTTCTACAACGCTAAAATCAACGGAAAAAATGCTGATCAAGTTATTGCTGATCAAGAATGGTTAAAAGGTTCATTCATTGAAACTGTTCAAAAACGTGGAGCTGCGATCATTAAAGCTCGTGGTCTTTCATCAGCTGCTTCAGCAGCAAACGCTGTTGTAGATGGTATTTACAATCTTACTCACGAAACAAAAGCAGGTGAGACGTATTCAATGTGTCTTGCTTCTAACGGCGAATACAATGTTGATAAAGGATTGATCTTCTCGTTCCCATGTAGAACTGAGAATGGAAAACTTAAAGTTATCGATGGAGTAAAACACAATGCTTTCGGCGAAGAAAAATTCAACTTAACTTTGAATGAACTTCGTGGTGAACGTGATGCTGTAAAAGAGCTTGGCCTCATCTAAAAAAACTAAAATAAAAAGGCTCCCATGCGGAGCCTTTTTTATTTATAGACTACTTGTACTCTTCAGTAAGTAGTCGCTTACCTGCTCTATGCTCTTTTACAACTTCCGCTTCATCGTCCGCAGCTACGCTTCTATTTGTTGTGCTTGAACAGCTCACTAGAGTGACAACAGTTAACAGACTTAGAGCTAACATTTTTATCGATCTCATAAAACCTCCCTGTTAAACCTGAGAAAGAAATATGGAAAATTCCTTTTTCCACTTACTTTTGGTAATTGCGAGTTCTATGCCAAATTTTTAACTGCAATTTGGTGGAGTTGTGACACCAAGATTGTTATGACTTTTTCGACTTATAAAGGTCAACCAATCTAAAGCAGTGAGTTTGCTCTTGTATGGTAAGGGGTTTAATGCCCTCTACATTTTTTTTACGGATACCTTTTGACCTTATCAGTTCGTCACCTTCTCTGATTTTAGCAGTCAATTGTTGACCAAGCGTTTTCATCCATCCAGCACAATGTTTATTCATTTCTTCCGTTGGAATTTTCAAGAATTCACAGTCTTCGATGCAAATGATACTCGCACTACGAGGGCCTTCATCAAAAAAAGATAATTCTCCTATGTATTCACCTTTATCTAAATAGGCCACTGGGATAATCTGTGAGCCCTTTTGAACGAAGACCATCACTTTTCCTTTTTGAATAATGAACAAATCATTGTTAACTTCTTCGGCCAAAAAAAGAATTTCATCTTTTTTCAAACTGATTTTTTCCGTTCCTTCTGACTTTCCTTGTGGGCTCATTCTGGTCCTCTCGTTAGGGGGTCACACTCAAGATTTTCATTAAGATGTCACCGAGTTCTTTAATCATGTTTTGATAAAATAAAACTTGTGGATAAATATCATCGAGAAAAAGTCCTTCGTTCGATAATTCGTTGCTCATTGCTTTTTCAAAATCGACGACGTGGAGTAAATCCTTTTTCGCTTCTTTGCGGATAATGGCGTTGTAGACAGCATTCGCTCGCCAGTTCTCGCAATCATAGACAGACGCTTTTAAAAACGCTTCACGGGCCTCTGTTAGTTCACCAGCACCAAGGGCCGCACGACCTAACAAGTGAAACGTCATGGCATTTCCGTACGTCTCTGAAGCTAGTTCCTGGAGAGTTGGGTAGACAGCTTTAAATTCACCTTCTTTGATTTGTCCTTCCAGTTCCTGCTGAAGGGCCACAACATCAGGGCTACTTGAATGAGCACACACTTCTTTCGGCGGAGCCTCGAGATTTATGGGGGCCGTAATGAAGACAAGATTGCTTTTTTTATCTTTCACATACTGAATGAGATCGCGAAGTTCATACTCAAAGAGTTTAAAAGCGACTTCTTTTTCATCTAATTTTAGCTGTGAGGCCTGAACGTTTTTATATTCTTTAGCGGCTTCTAAATCGATGTAGTTCATCTTTTGATAAAAATAACGAGAGAGAATCGGAAAGGTTATAATCAAAGAAATTATTTTCTCATCATCGTATTGAGCGAAATTTTTTAAGATCTGCGGTTTATCCTGAACTTCAAAACGCTTCTCATAAAATTCTGTACTCGTACCAAAGTAGATGATGACCGGAGGAAGTTTTGGCAGTTTTTTCAGTTTGTGGAGAGTTCGAAAAAGCCCTTCATTTGGTGTCGACCAGTTGAAAATGGTTGGCGGGGTCTTAAAGTTATCGCCAAAAGACTCCTGAAGTGTTTGTTGGAACGGCACAAGGGACTTGGCCATCCGGTCGCCCACAACGAGAATCTTTGCATTCGTCGCCTGCTGGATGTTTTTGGCCTCCTGGACCTCGAACTTTTTGTCCCAACTTGGTGTAAAAGCATAGGGATAGGGAGCAATCAATGTTCGCTTTTTCTGGATAGTGTAGGCAAACAGACCACCGGCCGCAATCAATAAAATGACTAGGAGAAGAAGGATCTTTTTTATCATCCCTTTGATTGTAAACGGATTTTTTGGTAGATAAAAGACTTCGAAAAAAGAGGCAAATTTATGACCAATCACTGGACTCCAGAATTATTATCTCCGGCGGGAAGCTTGGAGAAACTAAAAGTCGCCGTTCTCTATGGAGCGAATGCTGTCTATTTAGGTGGACAGAAGTTTGGTCTTCGTCAGGCCTCTGACAATTTTACGGCCGAAGAACTTCGTGAAGGTGTCGAGTTCGCTCACGAGCGAGGAACACACGTTTATGTTGTTCTCAACAGCTTCTTGCACGACAAAGATTTAGAAGAGCTTCCAGAGTTTTTAAAACTCTTAGAAGAACTCAAAGTTAATGCCGTTATCGTTTCTGATCTCGGAGTTATCACGACGATTCAAAAACATTCCAATTTAGTCATCCATCTTTCAACTCAAGCAAGTTGTCTTAACGTTGAATCCGCAAAACTGTGGAAAGAAATGGGAGTCACAAGAATTGTTCTTGGACGTGAAGTAACAATCAAAGAAGCGCGTGCGATTAAAGCAGAAACAGGACTCGAAATAGAAATGTTCGTGCACGGATCAATGTGTATGTCATTCTCTGGAAATTGTGTCATCTCCAATTATACCCAAGGCCGTGATTCCAATCGCGGAGGGTGTGCTCACTCTTGTCGATTTGAATATAGTTTAGACATGCCAGGCGAAATGGAAAAACGTAAGGCCCATTTCATGAGCTCAAAAGACTTAGAAGGCATTCGTCAGCTTACTGATTTCATCGAGGCCGGAATCGATTCATTAAAAGTCGAAGGCCGCAATAAAAGCCACTATTACGCTGGAACGATTTCGAAAGTTTATTCTGAAGCTCTTCGCTATTACCAACAGCACGGTCATTTTCTTTCAGATGATCTTCTTCGTTGGGAAGAAGAATTGGCAAAAGTCGCTCACCGCGATTACACATCAGGAAGTTTAGTGGATCACGCCGATGAAACATCGATTTATGATCAGCGTGAACACGACGACAATGAATACGTCGTTTCTGCCGTTGTTTTGGAAACTGTTCAGAATGAACACACACTACTTGAAGTTCGCAGTGCTTTTGTTCCAGGTGATCGTTTAGAAGTCATGCCTTTTCAAGGCCCACAACTGGCCTTTACAGTTTCAGAATTAAAAACACTCGGCAATCAGCTGCTTCCGAAATCAAAACCCGGAAGTGTCGTTAAAGTTCCTTTCATTCCGGGAGCAGAACGCTTCAATCTCGTTCGCAAAAAAATTGCAATTGCGGAGAGCGCGGTATGAAGTTCATTACCTATGCTGAAAATAAAGAACAACTTTTAGAACTCGCAACGAAGCTTGCAGGCAGTGACACGGAAGTTATTGTGAGCTACCAAAACATTGGTCGCGTAACAAAAACAACGAAGGCCGAACTCTTAGAGATGGTTGTCCTCAATCAAAAATTAAAACTCAATCTGGTGCTAGAGTGGGATGTACTGAAGCAAGATTCTCTTTTTAGAAAACTGTGTGAAGAAGTTAAAGAGCTGCCTCTTCATGAATTCAAAGCGATTCGCGTTCAAGACCCGGGTGCCCTTCATTTCCTGAAAACCAATTTTACTTGGGCGAAAATCCAGCTCATCTTGGAAAATGGTAATCATAATCTGGAAGGCCTTAAGCGGTGGCAGGCCTATTTAGGTGATCAACTTGATCGTTTGGTTCTTTCAAACGAACTTTCACGTGAGCATTTAAAGAGTTACGCCCAACAGTTAACGGCTCCGTTGGAAGTGTTAACATATGGCCGCATTCTCCTTTTTTATTCTCCACGTACACTGCTTACTCCTGTTTTAAATCCGGAAGTGAAAGCAGCTTACCAAATAGAAACTTTTGGTACGTCTGAAGAAAGTCCACACGCTGGTTTTCCACTGGTTGAAAATCAACACGGAACTTTTATGTTTAATGTAAAAGATCTATTCCTTCTTGATCATCTCGATGAACTTCGCTCTTTAAATGTCGGAGCAGTGAGAATTGATCTTCGCTTTGATGATAGCTTCAAGCATCTCGATCAAATCCTTTCGGGTTCAATTGAGACTGTAAAACAAAATAATCCTCGTCCGTTTATTAAAGGTTTTTACAACATTAACAAAACTGACGTCTTATTTTCGAAACTCAAAAACAAAAGAGTGCAAAGACAAGATGAAGCTTACATTGGTGAAATTGTCGATGTGGAACGTGACTTTAGCATGGCGCTTTTAATTAAAAGCAAACATCAGAAACTTTCTGTTGGTGATCAAATTAAAATACTCACTCCAGAAGGGAAGATCAAAGAAATCAAAATCGCCGAAATGACGAGAACAAATGGACAGTCGATTGCAGAGGCAGGACAAAACGAAATTGTCATGCTTCCTTTCGTTCGTGGAATTGTTGGGAAGTCCCAAGTCTATCTGCAATCTAAAATATAAAAGACAACATCAAGGCCTCCGTTTTTGAATGCGCGCATCGATCTCACTTTGGGATGGAAAAAGTCATGCTCTTCCGGAATGATGATTCCCAATTTTTTAGGGTTCATGTTTTTGAGAAGCTCATCCACCAATTTTTTGTAAAAAGCACTGTTGATGTTTTCACCTACACGAATTCCGTAAGGTGGATTGACGATCATCAGTCTGTCTAATTCCGCTTGATCACAGTTGGAGAAAGCATCAGCTTCTTTGATCGTGATCGGCAATGACTGAATGTTTTCATTGGCGAGTTTCACGATTTTAACATCAACTTCGAAACCTTTGAGTTTTTGAAAGAGGGGGGCGTGATCAAAAATAAGTTTTGCTTTCAACTGTTTTTTGAATTGGGAATCAATCCAATCGGGCATCAGTTCGTAAGCAAATGTGCGTTCTAGTGTTGGTTTCCAAAAGTTGGCAGCTTCAATGAGAAACGTTCCTGATCCACACATCGGATCGACTAGTTCGCGTGGATTCTCAGCGACAACTTCATCACCTAAAAGTGAAAGGAGGAGGAGAGTGGCGAGATTTTCTCTTATTGGTGCATGTCCCGTGAGTGTTTTTTCTCCGCGTTTATGAAGAAGTTCTCCCGTGGTGTCCAAACTTAATGTGATTGTGTCTTCGATATTGCGGAAAAAAATCTTCGGTGCATTTGTTTTATCAGATTTTTCCCAGGCCTCTTGATAGCGTTTTTTTATCGGCTGACGTCTATAGAAATCAATAATGCCATCGTGAATGGCCTTTTCAATTTTTCGTGAATCAAAGAGTCTCGATTCATGGGCCGCGACTTCAACTTCAGGAAGTTGGCCTAATAAAAAATCCGACCATGGTAACTTTGAAATTTTTTGAAAAAGTTTTGGAAAATCTCGCGCTTTAAATTCCGCAAAACGAACGAGAATTTTCGTGGGAGTTTTGAGCAAGTTATTAAGGAGAAATCCATGCTGCAAAGAAGTTTCCAGAAGAAATCCACCTGGTTCGACTTCTTTAATTTCATAGGCAACATCAGGAAAGGCGAGCGGCCATTTATGTTTGAATTCAATGACAGCGAGTTCTGATAAACCCATCGCCGTGACTATGTAAAATGCAGCTTTTTTATCCATAAATGCACTATGGAGGATTTGATTGAAATTGGCCATTCATTACTTTAAGATGAGTCCATGACTGTTGAATCACTGATTGAAAAATTATTTGCTGATGGAAAAGGGGCGCTCTGTTTGGTGCCTACACCTCTTGATGAAGAGGGAAAACTAGATGTCGTGGCCTTTGGTCTGCTTCAGCATGCGGCCACGGAAAAAAAAGCAGAGTCAATTTTTGTCATTGAAGATTTAAAACCCGGACGTAAGCGCTGGTTGCATTTTGGTTTACCCCGCGATTGTGTAGAAGATTTCGTTCTCTATAACGAACACTCTGCCAAAGAAATTGCGCCGAAACTTTTAAAAGACATTCAGCAAGGCAAGAAAGTGTTTCTTATGAGCGATGGTGGGACTCCCGCCTTCTATGATCCAGGGGTTGAACTTGTCAGTCTCTGCCATCAACACAAATTAAAAGTGACAAGCACGCCGCTTGCCAATTCAGTTGTTCTCGCACTTGCTCTTTCGGGATTTTCACATAAAAAATTTTGGTTCGAAGGTTTTCTTCCGATGGATTCGGGTGAACGTAAAAATGTTTTACAAAATCTTTTAAAGCAAAAAAATACATCGATTCTGATGGACACTCCTTATCGTCTCAAGCGCGTTTTGGAAGAGTTTAATGAAGTTTGGAATGGTTCAAAAAAACGAATTTTCTTAGGGCTTGACCTCAATTCCCAAAATGAAGAATTACTCTTGGGGACTCCCTCTCAGCTCCTTAGTGCTCTAAGTGATCTAAAAAGAGAATTTATCCTCATTCTTTCTGAATAAAATCATAGACTTAGATAAACAAAAAGACATGACGACGAGGTTCTTTCATGGTACTAAAAGACCCTATGCAAGAAAATCGTAAACGTGACCATATTATCATGGCAGAAGAGGCCCAACATGAAAAAGGCCTTCTCGACTCGCGTTTCTTTTATGAACCCCTTCTTTCAACTCATCCCGAAATTCTAGACAACTCAATTGCGACGACAATTTTTGGAAAAAAATTGAATGCGCCATTATGGGTTTCAAGCATGACAGGTGGAGTGGGAGAAGCGCGAATCATTAATCAAAATCTAGCAAAAGTTTGTCGAGAATTTGGATTGGGAATGGGGCTTGGATCATGTAGAGTTCTTCTTGAAAGTGATCACTACTTTAACGATTTTAATTTGCGTCCAATTTTGGGTGATGATCTTCCGTTCTTTGCCAATTTAGGAATTGCTCAAGTTGAAAAACTTGTCCTTCAAAATAAAACTGATCTCATCGGTGCGATGGTTGAAAAACTCAATGCTGATGGACTGTTCATCCACGTAAATCCTCTTCAAGAATGGTTTCAAACAGAAGGCGACAGATTAACTTTATCTCCACTGGAAACGCTTAAACGCTTTCTTGCTGTTTATAAAGGCAAAGTCATCGTAAAAGAAGTTGGACAAGGGATGGGGCCAGAGAGTTTAAAAGCGCTTCTCGCTCTTCCAATCGCAGGAATTGAACTCGCTGCTTTTGGTGGGACAAACTTCTCTAAACTGGAAATGTTAAGAGGAAAAAATACTAAAGGATCCGAGTTGTCTAATGTCGGACATACTGCCGAAGAAATGGTTCTTATGTTAAACTCATTAGCAGCAAGTGATAAAGAAATTATCATTAGCGGCGGAATCAGTGACATGCTCGACGGTTACTACTTACGCTCAAATCTCAAAATGAATTCTGTCATTGGATTCGCCAAAAAATTTCTTGATCACGCTGAAAATTATAATCACTTACAACAATGGACTGCGGACCAAATTGAAACATTGAAAATGGCCCAGGCCTTTCTCCGTGTGCGCCCTATTATGGAGGCCCCATGCAAATAGAAAAAAGTTCACCCATCTCAGGATTTTCTAAACTTTCAAAACTAGAAAAAATCGACCTCATCGTCGACCAATATTTTTCTCATTCTGAATTTGCAAAAACAGAATTTAAAAAATTCTGGCATCATGATGAACGCGTTCAAAAAATTCTTGATGAATTTTCTGAAAACACACTTACGAATTTTCCAGTTCCTATGGGAGTTGTTCCCAATGTGATGATTAATAACCGTCTCTATTGTGTACCAATGGTTATTGAAGAAAGTTCAGTCGTTGCCGCATCGGCAAAGGCCGCAAATTTCTGGCTGACTCGCGGAGGCTTCAAAGCTGAAGTGATTAGCACTAAAAAAATCGGCCAGGTTCATTTCATCTGGAACGGCGACAGTGAAAAATTATTTGAAGTCTTTGCATTAAAAAAAGAAGAGCTAATGACGAGTGTAAAACCACTCACAACAAATATGGAAAGTAGAGGCGGAGGTTTAAGCGATCTTAAACTTATCGACCGTACAGCAGATGAAGCAGGATATTTCCAACTTCTTGGTGAGTTTGAAACATGCGATGCTATGGGCGCCAACTTCATCAATTCTGTTCTTGAATCTCTAGGTAAAACCTGGAAAGAAATAGTGATGACATCTGAACTCTTAAGTGAAGATGAACGTGACCTACAAGTAATCATGGCGATCCTCTCTAATTACACGCCAGAGTGTCTCGTTCGCGCTTCTGTTGAATGTTCCATTGAAGATCTAAACGATGCAGGTATGGGAATGGATGCATCTGAATTTGCCAGCAAGTTTGCTCGCGCTATTCGCATCTCTAAAATCGACGTCACACGTGCAACGACACATAATAAAGGAATCTTCAACGGCATCGATGCTGTTGTCATTGCTACAGGAAACGACTTCCGTGCGATAGAAGCTTGCGGACACGCTTATGCTGCTCGCGATGGTCAATATAGAGGACTTTCAAACGTTGAAATCGTCGATGGTAAATTCCGCTTCAGTCTTGAAATTTCGCTTTCAGTAGGAAC
>CAMLRB010000132.1 GCA_946482295.1 uncultured Bacteriovorax sp.
ATTCCTTTGATGCTGTTGAATTCTTAGAAGAGAAATGGGTGAAGATTGAGGCGAGTATGGAAGAGCAGACAATTTGTATCAGAGTTACTGATAGTGGATTGGGAATTTCGCCAGAGATTCAGCAAAAAATTTTCGAACCTTTTTTTACTACTAAAGATATCAACAAGGGAACCGGAATAGGGTTATCCATTTCTGCAAAAATTCTAAAAAATCATAATGGAACTTTAGAATATGTTCCTGAATCTCCTCATACGCAATTTGTCCTAAAATTACCATTACCGTGAGGTCTAAATGTATAAATCCCGCATGAAATTGATAATAATTTTCAGTTTCTTACTTATACCAGTTATTTCTTTTTCTAAAGAAATAGGAGTTGTATTAGCAGGTAGCCAGTCCGTTTTTTGGGATGCAGTGAAGGCCGGAGCAGCTTCTGAGGCCCAGAATAAATCTTACCGTGCCATTACCCGTGGAACTGTTGATGATGATACAGCGAATGCAAATTTGCAGTTGGAAATTATTAAAAATATGATCGATCTAAAAGTTAATGGTTTGATTATAGCTCCTAATAAACTTAAGAATATTTCAGCACCCATAAAATACAATCTGCCTGTCGTTGTTATTGATCGAGAGAGTAGAGATATTGTTTCAGATGCTACTTTAATGACTGACAATTATGAAGCTGGTAAAAGAGCGGCCCTGACACTTAGTAGGCTCAATTTAAAAAGCGCTAATGTTGCAATATTTAATCTTGCACCAGATGTTTCTTCTACAGAATTAAGAGTCAAGGGGTTTAAGGATCAAGTCCTAAAAATGGGGCATAAAATTGTCATTGAAAAATATGTTGGTTCTATTATTCGTAAAGCGACGAATACAATAATAGATGAATATAAGGATCATACGAAAATTGATATTGTTTTTACACCAAATGAGCGTACTACTGAAGCGTTTTTAGAGGCAAATAAGATTTTGAAAAGTTCTACTCCACCAATTCACGTTGGGTTTGATTATAAAAAAGAATTCAAAGAAGCCATTTATCAGAAAAAAATTTACTCTCTTGTTGTACAAGATGCTTTTATGATGGGGAAATTAGGGGCAAAATTACTCTTTGATCTCATCGAGAAAAAAGACGTGAAACAAAAAAATTACGTTCCTGTCATCGTTGTAGATCAATTCAATGTGAACGATAAGAAAATAATCGAAAAAGTTAAACAATACGAATGAGCAACTAATCGAGTATTTTCTTTATCATTCCAAATTTTGCAATTCTAAACATCCTCAAATCGTTTATCTGAATGATGAGGAACTTGTGAACCATCTGTTCCAGTTTGTTTTACAGCAGTTGCAGGTTTGGCCACAATTGTTTTTGGTGTTTCAACTTTTTTAGCTGGTGACATTGCAATGACATTTTTTGTTGGTGCCTCTGTCCGTACCTCTGCTCGTCCTGTTTCTTTTTTAACAACGGTCATCGTTGGTTTTGATGTTTCAGTAGTTACTCCACCGACGAGAAGGATTTGTAACTTGTCAGCAGTTGCTTTGATAGAGTGGGAAAGTGACATAACTTGTGTAGAGTTCGAGGCAACACTTTGAGAAGCAATGGTGTTTTGATTTGTTACTTCGTCAATTTGCCCCATTGCTTTATTGACCTCTTGAATACCTACTGATTGTTCAGCTGAGGCCGTGGCAACTTCAGAAACGAGTCGCTCAACACTCATAACCATTTTATCAATTTCAGTGAGGGCCACTTCACATTCACGTGCTTTATCAACACCAGTTTCAATTTTTTCTTTTCCTTCTAGGACCATTCGATCGACTTGCGATTTCGTGCTGTTAACAATCAGGTTAACTTTCGAAATACTTTCATCTAGAAGAACTCTGATTTCATTTGCTGCCGATCCACTCATTTGAGCAAGATTTCCAACTTCTTCTGCAACAACCGCAAATCCTTTTCCTTGTTCTCCCGCTCTTGCTGCTTCGACAGAAGCGTTGAAAGAGAGTAGTTTTGTTTGGAAAACAATATCATTAATGACCTTCGTTTTATCTGAGATGTTAGTAATTACTTTTACCATCTCTTGGAGTTCTTGATTGTTTCTTACCATGAACTCGTTGAATGATTCATTGTTATGGTTAATTTCTTCCATTGCACTAAGCATGTTATTAACAGCAGCTTGACCTTTTTTAACTGAACTTAAACTCTCAGACGCTGAGCTTTTTGCGTGGTTGGCGTTGTCTGAGTTTCGATTAATCATCGCAGAAATTTCTTCTAGGCTCGAAGCTGTTTCTTGAACAGATGCTGCCTGCTCAGTAGCACATGAAGATAGCTCTGTGCTCAGAGAGCTCATTGAACTTGCTGATTGTGTAAGCTCAGGAGTAGAGGAGTTAAGTTCATTAATAGCTTCTGAAAGTTTGTGACTGATTGAATTAGCAAGCCATAAACCTATACCTATGCTGAGACCAAATCCTGCTATGATAAGCACTATCGAAACAATTGTTGAAAGTTCTGCAATATTTTTTGAAGCGGCAATCCCTTTTTGTGCTTCTTTTTCCTGAAATTCACTTAGAGTTTCAATGGCCACAAAGTATTCGTTCGTCGCTTTTGTGTAACCTTCTAAAAACTCCTTAACAACAGCTTCGCTCGCGCCTTCTTTAATGAATTTGTCTTTTATTGATAGTGTTCTATCTTTTACCGCTTTCCATTTTTCAGAAACTACATTGTAAATTTCTGCTTCACCTTCTACAAATGGGATTTCATTGTAGGCCTTGTCATTCATTTCATATTTTTTAATTTCTCCTTCTATTCGCTCAAGACCTTCTTTTACTTCTTGCTCTTGTTTTGGAAAACCGATGATAAAAGACATGCGGGCCCGAAGGACGCGAGCACTATCTCTCATGCTCATCATTTTTTCGTGATTGGCCATGTTGATGTTTACAACATAATCGTATTGTTGGATGACTTTATGGAGATAGATGTATCCAATACCACCTACAACTAAAGTGAAAAGAGAGGCTATAAAAAAACCGATAAAGATGCGGTATTTTAAATGCAGTTTGGAATACATTATTGCTCCTAAAAACATGATTTATGATATGTTTCTCTATCGATTTATATTGGGAGCTATTGATTTAATTTTTCTTAATGTTGAATAAAACTTCGGGTACTTAGTCTAAAGAAATAGAAATAAATTCAAACTGAGAGTAACGTTTAGAAAGTTCAGAGACCCAGTCAACTTTATCACTGTTAAGAACTAGCACTTTTTTTCGTTGAACGGCGTTTGATTGAATGAGAGCGACTTGTTCATCGATCTCTCCCGAAATTTCAGATTTTGAAGAGCCTTCGGTATTGAGGTGGGCGAGAAATAATGTCTGATTAAAATTGTCAGTGAAAAAAATATTGGCCCGGCTTTTTGAACTCGATTCCCCATAGATCATTTGTGAGAGAAGACCGTCAAAAAGATAGTTTAACTGATCGAAGGAAGAGAGTTCGCGAGACAGGGGGGCTGCGGTGATCCAGAATAATCCTATGATTTCTGGAGTCACCATATCAGCTAGATTTTTAGGTCGTGTTTCGTGATTAAGCATTGTCTTTAGCTAGTTTGTCTAAAACACTGTTTACGAATCCATGTGATTCGTTTGGGCAGTATTTTTTAGCAACGTTAACATATTCGTTAATAAAAACCCCTGCTGATGTTTCTTTATCGTTGAGAATTTCGTAAGTGCCTAGTAAAAGCACGGCGAGATTCATGCGATCAACTTTTTGAATGTTCCCGTTAGCGAGGTATTTTTCAATGAGTTTTGTATTTTTGTCTTCTTGTTTGAGAGCACCGATAATGAGTTCTTTCGCGAAGAACTTTGTGTGCATGTCGATGTTGTTATCTGGGTGTTCGTTGTCTTCTTCGTTATAAGAAGCATCGAACATATTCAGAGCTGATTCAAGTGAACCAACATCGGTGGCAATTTTCTTTTTTTCTTCAGCGAAATCCGCGAGAAGGTGTTTGTAGATAAATTTAAAAGCATACTCTCTACCAAGAGAGCGTTTTGCAGGAGTCTTACTGGAGTTCACGTTTATCACCTTTATTTTCACTAATAGTTTTTACAGAGTGCAGATTATTTTTAAGTCCATAGACGAATTCTTCAATGTCTTTGAAGTCCCAATAGAAAGAAGCGTAACGAACGTAGGCCACTCGATCAAGTTTTTTAAGCTGATCCATGATGAGTCCACCAAGTTCAAGCGCTTTAACTTCTGTATGAGAGATTTCTAAAAGAGCACGTTCTACATTTATGATCAGGTTAGCGATACTGTCTGTTGGAATGTTTCTTTTTGAGCAGGCCTTGTTCAAACCTTTCGTGATTTTTTCACGGTTGTAGTTTTCACGTCGACCATCTTTTTTAACGATCAAAGGCATTTCAATTTTTATTTTTTCGTATGTCGTGAAACGTGCTTCACAAGCATCACAACGACGACGACGGCGAACGGAATTTTCTTCGAGAAGTGTTCTCGAATCAATTACTCGTGTTTCATGGGCCGTGCAAACAGGACATTGCATATTACTTGTACACCGGAAATTGTTTGCAGAGTTCAAGAACCTGCATTTTGATTTTTGCGAGTGCTGCTTCGTCTTTTGAATCTTTCATCGCAGAGTGAATCCAACCTGCAAGAAGTTCCATATGTTTTTCAGTCATCCCGCGAGTTGTGATCGCCGGAGTTCCAAGACGAACACCAGAAGTCACGAATGGAGAACGCTTATCTTGTGGAATCATGTTTTTGTTGCAAGTGATGCCCGCCATTTCAAGTGCGTGCTCAGCTTCTTTTCCTGAAAGTCCCATAGAGTCTGTTTTAACGAGAACGAGGTGGTTATCAGTTCCACCTGTGACAAGAGCGATGCCTTTCTTTGTAAGAGCAGCAGCGAGTGCTTTGGTATTTGTTACAACTTGTTGTTGGTAAGTCACGAAGTCAGGTTGAAGAGCTTCATTGAACGCAACAGCTTTAGCTGCAATAACGTGCTCAAGTGGTCCACCTTGAATTCCAGGGAAGATGTTTGAGTTTAATTTCTTAAACAGCTCTTCATTGTTTGTAAGAATAATTCCTCCGCGTGGTCCACGGAGCGTTTTATGTGTCGTAGATGTCGTTACATCTGCATGAGGAATAGGAGAGTTGTGTAAACCAGCAGCAACAAGACCAGCGATGTGGGCCATATCAACCATGAGTTTTGCACCAACTTCATCCGCGATTTCTTTGAACGTTTTGAAATCAATTTCGCGAGGGTAAGCAGAAGCACCAGCAACGATAAGTTTTGGTTGTTCTTTTTTTGCTTGCTCACGAACGATATTGAAATCAATTCTTTCTGTTTCGTAATTTAATCCGTAAGCGGCAAACTTAAATAGTTTTCCCGAGAAGTTAACAGGGGAGCCGTGAGTAAGGTGTCCACCTTCAGCAAGATTCATTCCGAGAACTTTGTCACCGTGCTCGAGCATGGCAAAGTAGGCTCCCATGTTCGCTTGTGAACCTGAGTGGGCCTGAACGTTTGCATATTTTGCACCGAAGAGTCTTGTTACTCGCTCGATTGCGAGAATTTCACCCTGATCAACGAATTCGCATCCACCGTAGTAGCGCTTGTTCGGAAGACCTTCTGCATATTTATTTGTAAGGATTGATCCCTGCGCTTCCATCACGGCCTGTGAAGTATAGTTTTCTGAAGCGATAAGCTCCAGACCATCTTCCTGGCGAGCTCGTTCCTTTTGGATGATTCCAAAAATTTCCGGGTCCATCGATTTTAGAGAAGAAGCGTTTTTATTAAACATGCATTACACCTTTTTTAAAACGAGTGATGAGTTTGTTCCACCGAAACCAAAAGAGTTATTGAGCGCGTATTTGATATCTTTCTTCACGGCTTTGTTTGCAGTGATGTCGAGATCACATTCCGGATCAAGATTTTTTACGTTGATCGTTGGAGGAATGATTCCAGTATGCAAGGCCATTGCACAAAAGATTGTTTCAATTCCACCTGCGGCCCCTAATAAGTGTCCTGTCATCGATTTCGTTGAAGAAACGTTGATGTTGTAAGCGTGGTCTCCGAAAGCTTTTTTAATAGCTCTAAGTTCACCGATATCTCCAAGAGGAGTGGATGTTCCGTGTGCATTAACATAACCAATTTCTTTAACATCGATGCCAGCATCTTCAACCGCCATTTTCATTGAGCGAAAAGCACCGTCACCTTCTGGATGTGGAGCTGTGATGTGATAAGCATCAGACGTTGCTCCGTGGCCCACGATTTCAGCATAAATCTTTGCTCCACGAGCAACTGCTTTGTCGTAGTTTTCAAGAACAAGAATTCCTGCACCTTCACCAAGAACGAAACCATCGCGATCAGCATCGTAAGGGCGAGAAGCTGTTGCTGGATCATCATTTCTTTTTGAGAGGGCCTTCATGTTTCCGAATCCTGCAATTGTTAGATTACAGATAACAGATTCAGCACCACCAGTGATCATAACATCCTGGCGACCAAACATAATTTCATAACAAGCAGCTGTTATAGCATGAGCTGCTGAAGCACAGGCCGAAGCGATGGAATAATTAAGTCCACCAAGATTATAGCGAATAGGAATTAATCCTGCTGGCATGTTGGGGATGATGGCCGGAATGAAAAAAGGAGAAACTCTGCGCGGCCCTTTTTCAAACATTATTTTTGCTGTTCTTTCGATTTCTGGAAATCCACCGATACCAACACCGAGAATACATCCGATTCTCTCCATGGCGTATGGACGATTTTCTAGAAGATTAGCATCGCGAAGGGCTTCGTCTGTTGAGTGAACAGCGAAGTGAACAAAGCGATCATACTTTGCTGCTTCCTTAGCATCTAAAATATTTTCAGCGAGTGAAAAGTTTTTAACTTCTCCCGCGAATTTAGTTCCCAATAATTCAGTGTCGGCCTGCTCGATTAGTGAGACTCCCGATTTACCTTCGATTGCATTTGCCCAGACATCTTTGAGGTTGTGTCCGAGACCATTGATCATTCCCATCCCTGTGATGGCAACTCTTTGAATAACTTTTTGGTTTGCTGCACTCATGTTGTGCTCCTTAAAACAACAAAGGCCCCGTTAGGGGCCTTCAATTTGATATTTAGGCTTGTTTTTTTTCTAAATAAGTAACGATGTCTTTAACAGTCTTAAGACCTTCTGCATCTTCTTCTGGAATTTCAACGCCAAACTCGTCTTCCATTTTCATCATTAGTTCTACGATGTCTAGAGAGTCTAGGTTTAGATCGTCAACGAAGCTAGTTTCCATATTGATCTTAGCGATATCGATTTTTGTAGCGTCGCTGATTAGTTTAATGACCTTGTCTTTCATTTAAAAAACTCCTGAAGATATTAAATCAAAATTTTAAGTATTAGTTTTATTAGATATAGAGTCCACCGTCAATTTTTATCGTCTCTCCAGTGATATATGACGATGCTTTGCTCAATAAAAAACAAACCAAGTTCGCTACTTCGTCTGCTTCTCCCATACGTTTCAGTGGGATTGAGGTTAAATACGCCTCTTTTACTTTCTCATCGAGAGCATGGGTCATATCAGTAGTTATAAATCCTGGACAGATAGCGTTACATCGGACATTACGGCTCGCAAGTTCTTTGGCATACGATTTCGTAAAGCCAATAAGACCTGCTTTAGAGGCCGAATAAGCAATTTGCGAAGCATTTCCCATAAGACCGACAATCGAAGAGATATTCACCACAGAAACGTTTTCTGCTTTCAAAAAACTACGTGAGAGAATTTGAGTAAGCATAATTGCACTAGTGAGGTTGGTATTAATTGTTTGAACAACATCCTCTTCTTTCATACGTAAAACAATTTGGTCTTTTGAAATACCAGCATTGTTAACAAGTCCAGTAATTGGCCCGTTTGCTTCAACAAATTTTTCAACCGCTTCTTTCATTTGAGCAGTATTAGTCACATCAAAAAGAAGGGGAGTAACTTTAGAGGCTCCAGCTGCTTTTAATTCATCAGCTAATTTCATCGCCGCAGCTTCATCGCCACGGTAATTGAAAACGACGTGCGCCCCTTGTTGAGCGAGCACTTCTACCATTTTGCGGCCAAGGCCTCTTGAAGCTCCCGTTACGAGAACTGTTTTGTCTTTTAAATCAGAATACGTCGCGATCATAAAATCTCCGCTAATTCATTCCATGATTCCTCTTTATCCAGAGAAATCACTTTAATGTCTTTGTTAATTTTTCGAACGAGTCCCATTAAAACTCGGCCAGGGCCAACTTCCAAGCAGAGCGTGTCATTTGGTAATTTTTCAATTGATTGAGTCCAGAGAACCGGACCATCCGCCTGCTTATAAAGATTATGAATAATTTTATCTGTCTCAGTTCCGGCCGCGTATTCAGTGGCATCGATATTGGCAATGTACGGAAGCGTATTTTTGTTCCACTTGAATTCAGAAAAAGCAGCGAGAAGTTTATCTGCCGCTGGTTTCATCAAACTCGAATGGAAGGGAGCTGAAACGTTTAGTTCAACTGCACGGTGAGGTTCTTTGTAGTTTTCTTCAAGCCATTTTACAGCGCGAAGACACGCTTCGCTCTCACCAGAAATAACGATTTGTGAAGGATCATTATAGTTTGCTGGCATAACTTCAGAATTAAATTGAGAAGAAACTTTACAAGCTTGTTCGATAACATCCGCTGGCACTTTCATGATGGCGAACATTTTTCCACGGCCGACAGGAACTGCATCCTGCATGTATTTTCCACGTAAATGAACGGCTTTCGTAGCGTCTTCAAGCGAGAGAACACCGGCCGCCACAAGAGCTGCGTATTCGCCAACAGAGTGTCCTAAAACGCGATCAATTTTTACGCCTTTAGAATCCAATAGTGCTTTCACTTTATGAAAAAGGGCCACACTGTGATTGAGAATCGCCGGCTGTGTATTTTGAGTGAGTTTTAAATCATCTTCAGGGCCATCGAACATGATTGATTTAAGATCGTATCCGAGAGCTGCATTCGCTTTATCGAATAAACCATGATCCAGATTTTTTCCCATACCGACATATTGAGATCCTTGTCCGGGGAAAAGTAGAGTTACCGATTTGGTCATAAAAAATGTCCTGGTTAATATCTGAGGAGAGTTGCTCCAGCCGTCAGTCCTGCTCCGAAAGCATCGAAGAGAACGAGGTCACCACGTTTAATTCTTCCATCCATGATGGCCTCATGAAACGCGATTGGCACAGTCGCAGCAGATGTGTTTCCGTATTTATCGATGTTCACAATCATTTTATCCATGCTCATCCCAAGGAGATTGGCCGTTGTTTCAATGATTCTGATGTTGGCCTGGTGAGGAACAACCCAGTCGATATCTTCTTTATTAAGTCCGGCCATCTCAAGAACTTTGCGGCCGTTTTCAGCTAATGTACGAGTCGCGACTTTGAACATTTCTTTCCCCTTCATTTGCATGAAATGTGATCCCTCAATAATATGTTGAGCAGTAATGGGAGTAACAGCTCCACCGATCGGTTGATCGAAATATTCTCCGCCTGTTCCGTCTGAATTTAAAATTGTAGAAAGGATTCTTGATTCAGAATCTTCTTCAGCGCGACCAATGATCGCTACACCACATCCGTCACCGAAAAGAATACATGAGTTTCTATCTTTCCAGTTCACTTCGCGAGAAAGCATTTCACTTCCTACGACAAGAACATTTTTGGCCATTCCAGTTTTAATGAAAGAGTTCGCCATATTCACGCCGTAAACGAAACCGGAACACGCGACTGAAATGTCGAGGCAAGTACAGTTATTTGTGATTCCTAATTTTACTTGAAGAATACAAGCAGAGTTCGGAAGTTTTACATCCGGAGTAACAGACGCAAAAATAATAAAGTCGATATCATTTGGTTGAAGATTGGCCGCTTTTAAAGCATCACGAGTAGCATAGAGGGCCATATCTGTAGGAAATTCTCCGCCTTCTGTAGAACAGATTCGACGTTCACGAATACCAGTGCGTTCGAAAATCCATTGATCACTTGTTTCAACAATTTTTTCCAAGTCGAAATTCGTCATCACTTTTTTTGGGGCGTACATCCCGGTACCGAGGACTTTTGCTTCATAAGTTTTCATAAGTCGTGTCCAAAAAAAAAGCCCTTATTTTACTTCCTA
>CAMLRB010000133.1 GCA_946482295.1 uncultured Bacteriovorax sp.
GGCGATTGAAGATTCTGACCCACCAGCAATTCAGGCCGGTTGGATCATCCGTTTCTAAACACACTTTCTTCTATAAACAAACGACGGGCTTCTTATTAAGAAGCCCGTTTTTTTTTGTCAGTTTTGCCTATAAGGTTGTCCTTTCTTTAATTTAATTTCTCCCTTAAAATTTAAGCATATCAATTTCAAATCCAAGGATGAGGATCTTATGAGAGATGTTTATATTGTCGATGGAAAACGCACGCCACAAGCAAAGTCAGGACTTGATTTAAAAGATGTTCAAGCGCCTTATCTTGGTGCTTATCTCGTCAAACATCTTATCGACAACACAGAAATTCCAGCTGACCAAGTCGATGAAGTTATTTTCGGAAACACTGGAACACCAGCAAAATATCCAAACGTCGGAAGAGTTATTGCTCTTGAGGCGGGCCTTCATAAAAAAACATCTGGTTTTTCAGTTCACAGAAACTGTGCCTCTGGAATGGAAGCCGTCTCTCAGGCCTATTTGAAAATCGCCAGTGGCAGAAGCGATGTGATTGTTGCTGGTGGTGTTGAATCAATGTCTCAAATGCCGCTTATGTACGGCAAAGACATGACAGAACTTTTTGCAAAACTGATGAAAGCAAAAACGATGGGCGAAAAACTTTCTGCACTTACTTCATTTCGCCCAAATTACCTCACTCCGATTATCGCTATCGAACAAGGACTCACGGATCCTTTCTGCGGCCTTAATATGGGACAGACAGCTGAACTTCTCGCCCGTGAATTAAAAATTACCCGCGAAATGCAAGATACTTACGCAAACAACTCACACGCTAAGGCAGTGGCCGCAACAAAAGAAGGACGCTTTAAAGACGAAATTCTGCCGATCACAATTGGTGGAGGTCTTACTAAACTTCTTACAAATGATGTTGGTCCTCGCGATAACTCAACAGTAGAAGGCCTTGCTAAAATGAAGCCTTACTTTGATAAAAAATCTGGAACGGTCACAGTAGGTAACAGTTGTCCAATCACAGATGGTGGATCAGCGTTGTTATTTGTTTCAGAAGAGGCCGTTAAAAAATACAATCTTAAACCAATGGCGAAACTCACTGACTTCCATTTTCATGGGCTAGAGCCGGAGCGCATGGGAATGGGGCCGCTCCTTGCAATGGACGGTGTTATGAGACGGACGAATTTGAAACTCTCTGATTTTGATCTTTTTGAATTGAACGAAGCTTTTGCTGCGCAAATTCTTGCTGTAGGCATTGGCCTTAAAGATAAAGAAGTGGCCGCTCGCTTTGGGCTCGATACAGCTTGGGGAGAATTGGATTGGAGCAAAGTAAACGTCAACGGTGGAGGTATTGCACTTGGACACCCAGTTGGTTCAACAGGCTCACGTCTTGTTGTCACATTGATTCATGAATTACGAAGAAGAAAAGGTAAATATGGATTAGCTTCTCTTTGTATTGGCGGTGGTCAAGGTGGAGCAGTGGTTGTTGAAAATTTAATTCGTTAATTCGGTGGTGATGATATGACACAAAAAAAAATTAGTTTTGAAATCAATGACAAAATTGCTTACGTAGGATTTGGTTACAATTCTACAAAAAGCATGACTATTCTCGATCGTGAAACGTTGATGGAACTCAACGATCACGTCGATGAACTTTATAACAAACAAAGTGAATTCAAAGGGGTTATCTTTTTTTCACATAAAGAAAATTGTTTCCTTGCAGGTGCAGACATCAATTTGATTGCGGGCCTCACAACGGAAAGTGAAGCGGCCGATGGTTCAGAAAGAGGGCAGACAATTTTTAACCGAATTGAAGATCTTTCTGTTCCTACTGTGGTGTGCGTAGATGGCGTCTGTTTGGGGGGAGGATTAGAGCTTGCACTTTCTTGTAATGTTATCATTGCCTCTAATTCAACAAAAACTCAGTTAGGACTTCCAGAAGTTAAACTTGGAATTATTCCAGGGTTTGGTGGAACGTATAGACTTCCACGAAAAATAGGACTTCCTAATTCACTGGATATGATTCTCACTGGGAAAACTCTTCGCGCCGATAAAGCAAAAAAACTTGGTCTGGTTGCCGAAGTTCTTCCTAAAGAAAATCTTCTCGCTTTTGCTCCGAAATTTTTTGGATGGAAACCAAAACCAAAAGGATTCCAGGCTTCAGTAAAAGATGTGGCCTTGGATAACTTTGTTACACGCAAAATTATTTTCCAAAAAGTACGTGAAAGTGTTCTTAAAAAAACAAATGGCTTTTATCAGGCACCTCTAAAAATTCTTGATGTCATGGACTCGGGAATGATGAAGGGAAGAACATCTTATCTCGCTGGTGAAGCTCAGGCCTTTGGTGAACTCGCTATTTCTGAACAAAGTAAAAATCTTCAGCATATTTATTTTATGTCTGAAGCCGTAAAAAAATATACAGGTCCAAAAGGTACGGGAACAGTTCCTGAACTTGAGCGTGGGGCTGCTCTCGGAGCAGGAACAATGGGTGGGGGAATTGCATGGCTCATGGCCGATGCAGGTATGAACCCAGTCATGAAAGATTTAACGACAGAGGCCTTGAACCTTGGTCTTAAACAATCATCACAGAACTTCTCAGGAGCGCTTAAACGCAAAAAAATTACTCCTGATGAATTCGAACGCAAACAACGTTCAATTACGGCCCAGCTCGATTATAGCGGTTTTAAAAAGATCGATCTTGTAATTGAAGCAGTCGTTGAGAACATGGACATCAAGAAAAAAGTTTTCGCTGAAGTTGAAAAACAAGTAAACCGTGAATGTATCCTGACGTCGAACACATCTTCGCTTTCAGTGCAGGAAATGTCGAAAGCGCTTGAACATCCAGAGCGTTTTGCGGGGCTACACTTTTTTAATCCTGTTCACATGATGCCACTCGTGGAAATCATCGTGCATGATAAAATTGCACCTGAAACGGTTGAAGCTCTTCACAAGTGGGTATTAAGAGTGAAGAAAACTCCGGTCATCGTTAAAGATGGACCTGGATTTCTCGTTAACCGCATTCTTATGCCTTACCTGAACGAGGCAGGATATCTTCTGGAAGAAGGTGTTTCCGTTAAAGATCTTGATCAGGCAGCACTTAATTACGGAATGCCAATGGGCCCATGTCGTTTATTAGACGAAGTGGGAATCGACGTTGCCGTAAAAGTAGCAAAAGTTATGCATGAGGGACTAGGTGAGCGCGCTCATCCTTCAAAATTTTCGCATAAACTTGCTGAGAAAAATTTCTTAGGGAAGAAAAACGCGAAAGGATTTTATCTTTACGATGAAAAAGGAAAAGTGACTGGACCCAACCCGGAAGTTGAACCTCTTCTTCCATCTGAAAAGAAAAAGATGAGTGAAGCCGATATTCAAATGCGTCTCTTTCTCCCTATGATCAATGAAGCAGCAGCGATTTTAAAAGATGGAATCGTTAAAACGGCAGCAGACGTTGATTTAGGTCTCATCTTCGGAACAGGATTTCCTCCATTTCGTGGGGGGCTTCTCAGATATGCTGATAGTGAAGGGCTCGATAAAATTTTAAACGCGCTTAAGAATTTCCGTGACACGGTCAATGCTGATCGATATGCTCCAAGTTCATACTTAGAGGAACTCGTAGAAGCAAAAATGACTTTCTATGAAAAAGCGCGCTAGAAAAACTGAAAAGACACGTGTTTAAAGCATATCTCAAATATTTTTTTCTCTTTATCTTAAAGGCCCGTAATCGCCAGAAACTTTTGATCCTGGCGGTTGTGGGTCTTTGTATTTCAGCTTTTGCTCTTATTGTTCTTCAAAGCACAATGGGGGGACTTCAAAACAAACTCATGGAGCGTTCGAAAAATATTCTGGGTCATGCGACCTTCTTTTATAAAACATCAGTCGACAGTGGCGAATTGCAAAAGTTTGTTGATCACCTTGAAAGAAAAAATGTGCGATTTACGAAGGAGTATGAAATTGAACTTCTACTTCGTTATCAAACTTTCATTACACCTGTTATTGTCCATGGAATTGATCCCACAGGATTTCTTCCACCGCTATTAGCTCATGAATATGCAGGAAAAAAAATCGACGCTATTATGCCGCAAGGCCTTGCTTATAAAGTTGGAGTGGCCCCTCCTGAGTTTTTACAAATGATTTCTCCTGCGCATGTTGATGAACTCATGGGAGAAATTCCTCGCTCACAGTCGATCAAAGTAGAATCAGTTGTTACGACAGATGTACCTGAAATCGATCTCTATCACATCTGGGTTCGTCTTCCTCTCGTTCAAAATCTCATACGCGAAAAACTTGTAAATCGTATTCGCATTTATGACCGAATGGATTTTGTGGCCCTTAAAAAAATGCTGCCAGCAGGAGCGATGTTAAAAACGTGGGAAGAGGAAAATGCGACTCTTGTCTGGGCCCTTAATCTTGAAAGCTCAATGATGGTCTTTCTTTTTGCGGCCATGAGTTTGCTTGTTTCATTTTGCATTTCCTCGGGACTTCTTATCTTTTTTAATAAAATTAAAAATGATCTTTCGAGCTTTTGGATTTTGGGGGCTTCACTCTCACAAATTGATCGCTCAACACGTCTCTTTTTGCATTTGATGAGTTTTCTTTCAATCGTGGCGGGAATTGGACTTGGACTTCTTTTTCTTTTTGTATTCGATCATTACGCCCCGGAAATTATGCCTGATGTTTTTGTCGATCGAAAAATCCCGATCCTCATTACCTCAAAGGGCCTTCTCATTTCTTTTGGTGTTCCTTTTGTCATTTCTTCAATCTTTATTTTCTTCTCACTTAAGCAGTTCCAGCGCGAACACAATCTGCTCGATCATGTCCGCTCTGTAAGCTAGATAACTTCTTAGACATCTTCAAATCGGGGATCATTGTGAGCAGGAACGCCCTGATCGCTTGTTTGTTTTTTGAGAGGAATCGGCGCAGGAGCGGGCCTTACTTCAACTTTGGGAGCAGGTTTAGGTTGTGGCATCGGAACTGGTTTAGGAGTTTGACGCGTAAGTGGGACAACGTTATCGATCGGTTTTTTCACTGGAGTCTCTACAACTTTAGTGAGCTGAATTTTTGGTTTAACTTCAGGAGAAGTCGTCGTCTTCATTTTTGAAACACCTAAAATTTCTTCTTCTAAAACTTCTACCGTTGATTTTAACTGCTCTGAGTGAGAAAAAAGCGTTTTAGCATCAAGGGATGTTTGGTTGGCCGATTTCGTATTGTGAATGGTCGCTTGATCGAGTTGGTTCATGGCGAGCGAAATATTTTTAACGCCCTCTGCTTGCTCGCGAGAAGCGACAGAAACTTCGTTCATCATATTTTTGACAACTTCAGCGTTAGTTACGACATCATCAAGAACTTTAGCGCATCGATCAGCAATCTCCACACCTGTAGTGACTTTCATATTGCCTGCATCAACGAGACGTTTAACGTTTCGATTTGTTTCTTCAATGACGGCCTTTACTTTGACAATACTATCACTTAAGATGTCGGCAATTTCAGTTGAGGCCTTCCCAGACATTTGAGCAAGATTTCCCACTTCTTCAGCGACAACGGCGAAACCTTTCCCATGCTCACCAGCACGAGCTGCTTCCACTGAAGCATTGAAAGAGAGAAGCTTAGTCTGGAAAACAATATCATTGATGACCGCAGTTTTTTGAGAAATTTCATTGATAATTTTTACTATTCCCTCAATACGTTCGTTTCCACGTGAGATTTCTTCCATAATTTCTTTATTGGAAGTACTGATTGCTTCCATCGAACCAATCATTTCAGTAACAACGTTTTTACCATCAGAGGCCAACTGAAGAGACTCTTGGGCCTTATTAGAGGATTTTAAAACGTTTTCGACAGTCGAAGATACTTGCGATGAAATTTCTTCTAAAGTTGCAACTGTTTCTTGGATTGCCGTTGCTTGCTCTGTAGAAGAGAGCGAAACTTCCTCAGATGTTTTTTGTACAGAGAGTGAACTCGTATTTGTTTCTTCCGAAAGTTTTCGAAGCTCTTTCGTTGATAGATTTAATTTTCCAATACTTTTTTTCATCATCAGCAAGACAGCAAGAGAAACGATGATTTGAGCGATGATATTTGAAATAATAGAGACAACTATAAAATCGTCTCGCATTTCTGCCATTTCAACCGCACTAAACTTCGCTTTCATCCTTAAGAAAGTATGGTTGTAATTGATAAAACTCAGAGTCGTCAGAGTGAGAAATGTAACGAGACTCACCGTTAACTGAATTCGAAAGTTAAGAGATTTTTTTGACGATGAAGACATAGGAGCTCCAAAAAGGATGACATTTTATATATCGCCCTTATCGTCACTCCTATTATTTAGATAAACTAAAGATTACTAATTAAACCTTCAAATTTTTAAGACCAGCAAAAGCCTTATTCTTTAACTCAGGTGCTGGTGCAGGTGCCGCAGTTTTCGCAGGTTGCGATCGATTTGGTCGTGAGCTTGGCGTTCCTGTATAGCTGCTACTATCGCGATTTACTTGAGCGCCTTGCTTGGCCGTTAAGCTGATTCGACCTCTATCATAATCGATTTCCATAACCTGAACTTTTACTTCCTGTCCTACTTTTAAGGCCGTCATCGCATCTTCAACAAATGAATCTGAAATTTGAGAGACGTGTAGAAGTCCATTTTCTTTAATACCGATATCAACGAACGCCCCAAACTGAGTGATGTTTGTCACAAGGCCCGGATACCATTCACCAACTTTTAGATCAGTGATTTTAGAAACATCTTTTCTATATTCAAAAGATTTAAATTCAGTGCGCGGATCCTGAGAAGGTGCTTTAAGGGCCTTAACAATATCGTTAAAAGTAAATTCTCCCACTTCTTCTTTAAAGCTGTGGTCTCTTTCAAGTTTGCTGATGAGTTCTTTATTAGAAAGAAGTTCTTTTACAGTCGTAGCATTTTTCTTTGTCCACGAAGAGAGAGTTTCATATCGTTCAGGGTGAATAAAAGTTCCATCTAGAGGTTCTTCACCATTATAGATGCGAAGAAATCCAGCGGCCTGTTCAAAAACTTTTGCCGAAAATCTTGAGACTTTCAAAATTTCTTTTCTATTTTTGAATCCACCATTTGTCTCGCGGAACTTCACCACGTTTTGGGCAAGTGTTGGACCGATACCTGAAACGTATGAGAGAAGGGGAGCTGATGCCGTATTTAAATCAACACCGACAAAGTTTACACACGATTCAACAACACCTTCGAGGGATTTTTTCAAACGTGCTTGGTTGACGTCGTGCTGATATTGACCAACACCAATTGACTTCGGATCAATCTTTACAAGTTCAGCAAGAGGATCTTGAAATCTGCGGGCAATTGAAACAGCTCCTCTAACAGTGACGTCTTTATCTGGAAATTCACTCGCTGCAATTTCACTCGCCGAATAAACCGATGCCCCTGCTTCTGAAATAAGAGTTGCATTTGTTTTTCCTGCTTTTACATGCGGAACATTGTCCATAATAAATTGCAGAGTTTCTCTTCCGTACGTACCACTACCGATGGCAATATGGTGAACATTAAATTGCTCTATAATTGCCTGAAGAATGGCCGCTGATTCTTTTACTTGCATGCGTGGCTCGTGGGGATAAATAACACAATCACCAAGTAATTTGCCTGTATTATCCACGATAACAACTTTACATCCCGTACGCACCCCTGGATCGACTCCGATTACTGATTTCGATCCTAAGTAAGGTTGAAGGAGAAGGTTTTTTAAATTGATACCGAATACGTTGATCGCTGTTTCATCTGAAATTCTTTTGAGTTCAGATTTTATTTCAAGATCTAATGATGGGTGAATGTAGTTGAGATAAGCTTTTTTCGCTGCTGTTTCTAGATCAGTAAAACAACCAAGGTTGCCTTTATCGAAAAAGTTTTTGCGTAGAAGTCCTATGGCCACTTCTTCAGGGAAAACAACATCAACTTTTAAAGTTTTTGAAGTCATACCTCGTCTCATCGCCAGGAAGCGGTGAGAAGCTTTTGGTTCTTTGAGTTCAGAGGCCTTTTGAGAAAATTCAAAATAGTCTTTGTACTTCATCCAATCTTTGTCTTCTTCTTCTGCCTTATCTCTTTTAGAAGATTTGATAACAGCATCACTCCAATAATCTTTACGAAGTGTTTCTTTAGTTGCTGGATCGTGAGCAAACATTTCAATAATAATATCGAAAGCTCCTGTGTAGGCGTCTTCGAATTTTGTAATTTTGTGATCGGGATTATTGAATTTATCCCCAAATTCTGCTTTCAATTGTTCTTTAGATTTTGGAGATGAAAGAATGATATCGGCCAGCGGTTGAAGTCCAGCTTCTTTGGCGATCATTCCCTTAGATTTTTTCTTCGCTTTATAAGGAGCATAGAGATCTTCAAGCTGATTGAGAGTTGTTGCGGCCTTGATTTGTTTTTCTAATTCGGGAGTAAGAGCATCCATTTTTTTTATGGCATCAAGAACGTATTCACGGCGTTTTTCACGTTCGATATAATTGTCATAAGATTCCTGGATAGCACGAATTTGCACCTCATCCATTCCACCCGTAACTTCTTTTCTATAGCGAGCGACGAAAGGAACAGTACACTGTTCAGTAATGAGTAAGTTGAGCACGCTTAAAACGTTGCGAGCATTAATGTTTGTTTCTTGAGCGGCAAAGACCACAGCGCTTTGTTCAAGTGACATGGTAGGGGTTCTCCTTTAAAAGTAATACGTCAGTTTGCTGATTGTGAGTATAAAACGATAATCATTAGAAAAGTGCTTGGCAATTGAATACTCTCTTTGAGATAACGTCTTCTATGAAGATTTATGATTTGGCCGTCATTGGCAATGGCATAGCAGCACAAACTTTTTTGTTTTCTCTTAAACATTTAGATTCAAATGCTAATAAAAGTCAGAATTTTTCTATTGCTCATGTCTTCACTGAGAAAATGGCACCGGCCTGTTCTTTGCGCTCACTTGCTAGCGTAACTCTCAATGGAGTAGAATCAGATGCCCCTGGATTAGGTGAAGATTTACGTGCGGGGTATTTTAAGTTCGAAGAATTTTATAAGAAGTATTCACCCGATGGTATTTTCCCTGTTAAACAGCCAATCATTTCAAGTAATCCCAAAGATCATGCAAAAATGCTTCGCCGATTTAAATCGCTCGAACAATTTCATCATCCTTTTTATAAAGAAAAAGTTGAGGGAGTGATTATTGATGCTTTTATTTTAGATACCGAAAAGCTCTCGTTATGGTTTGACAACGAAAATAAAGGTCTTGCCCAAGCTTATCCGTATTTTCTAAAGAATATTTTTAAGAATGAGGAAAACTACGAACTTCATTTGGAGAATCACCAAATTATTCGTGCTAAAAAAGTTATCTTTGCCATGGGCGCTTATTCAAAGATGTTTTCTCATTTTTATGAAAAAGAAAATATTCCCATGGAAGAAGATCAAAATGTCATTCGTGGAGGAAGCTTTCTCTCTCGTACGATCGACTTAGGTTCGGACTCCTTTCTTACGATAGTGGATATGACAAAGATCCATTATATTGCTGATAAAAAAAGACTGCTTATCGGATCAAGTATGCACTCTGAAGCGCTTCTTGTTCCCAAAATAGAAGACCTCAAAGCGCAATTTGAAAAAGTGAAAGAAAAATTGTCATTGGAGGTGGGATTGTTTTCTGAATATAAAATCGTCACTGGTCTTCGTCATAAAGGTCCTCGTCGCAAGTTTATTGCAAGAAAGCTAGGGGATACTGATCTTTATCAAATGAACGGATTTTATAAGAATGGTTATACGTTGAATTTTCTGGCCGCAGAGGAAATGCTTAAGCTCTTAAAGATTACTTAGTGGCCGCACATTCGCCAGGCGTATAAGAAACACCCGCACATTTAGCTTCACAAGAATTGCCGTAAGTCTTTTTATCCGATCCACAAACAGGCATGTACATTTTAATACAAACACAGTCGCGCACTTTTT
>CAMLRB010000134.1 GCA_946482295.1 uncultured Bacteriovorax sp.
TAAAAGAGCATCGGCACGACAACAGTACTCGCGAACTTTTATGTTAGATTTCGTTGCAATCGCCAGAAACGTCAACATGTGACAGCTGGCGAGTGCTGCTGCCAGAAGTTCTTCAGGGTTTGTTGTTTTTCCAGAACCCTTATATTCAGGCGAAGCTGAATTCACGATATGTTGATCACCACCTAAATTAATTCGGTGTTCACGATTAAAATGATCGTAAGTGAAATTGTCTAAATCAGAATTCGTCCATTCAAGATTTATAGAGTAAGTAGACATTATTAATCCTTCACTTTGTATTCAGCATCGATAGTTGTTCCATCGAAGCTATTAAATTTTTGTGGTCGATGTGAACCCATTCGCTTGGTGATCACGAACTTCTCTGAAGATTCTCCACCTAGAGCAATGAGCCACGCTAGCACGACTAAAATTTGATTTGTATGCCAGTAAGAGACAGTGGCCAATGTTGCCACAAGAATTCTTGGAGCAATGAAAAATCCCACCCACCAAAGTAGTCCACCAAATTCAATGGAACCTACTAACAAACCTGATACCAGGAGAGTTAAGCGTGGGAATATTGCGATTGAAAAAAGAAAAAACCATCCATGTTTAACGAAAAAATCGACGTTCTTAAACTCGACGTTTGCGTAGTTAATTAAAAGAGTTGAGGCTCCTGTGATGGCAAGAAAGATGAATAATATTTTAATGATTGTTTTCATGCGGATACTTTATCAAAACGCATGACAATAAGGAATAAAAAACAAAAAAGAAGGCATAGCCTTGACGAAATTATAAGCGTTCTCATCTTTTGATTATGAAAACACAAATACATACAATACCTGAAGAATTCATACCAACCTTGGTCCTTAAGAACACCGTCTTGTTCCCTGGGATCACATTACCTGTTCTCGTCTCAAAAGAGGTGGGGTTAAACGCTATTAACCACGCACTTACCCAAGACAGAGAAAAGCGCATTTTAGCTCTCACTCTCAAGGAAGGAGTGGAGATTGACTCAGCTCAGCCAAACGATTTTTATAATGTTGGTACGCTTTGTATCGTGGATAGCCTGGAGACAACGGATAACGGTGAGACAATCGCCTATATCGTGGCCGTTCAACGCTTTTCCATCAATGAGATAAAGTTCTCGCATGATTTTAAATCGTGGGAAGCCAGAGGGCACATCAATCCAGATGTTGTCGACATCGATGCACCAACAGAAAAAGCGCTGCTCACAAGTTTAAAAGATATTTCCAAGGAAATCCTAGAAAGCTTGAAGGCCGGAGCGAATCTCAAACGTTCAATGGACGGCTTCACTGATGTGGGACAATTCACCAATATTGTCGCTCAAAACCTTCCGCTAATTATTCCAAAAAAACAGGAGATTTTGGAAATTGCTTCAATTAAAAATCGTGCACTGAAAGTTCTGGAACTTTTAGTTGAGCAACGAGAGATGATCAAAGTAAACAACGAAATGGGTCTGAAGATTTCCGAAAAAACCAGCAAGGCCTATCGCGAATCAATCCTAAGAGAGCAATTAAAAGCGATCAAAGAAGAGCTTGGCGAAGGTTATACAGATTCTGAAGGCGGAGAAAAACAAAGCTTAAAAGAGAAAATTCTCGCGGCTAAACTTCCAAAAGAAGTCGAGAAAGTTGCACTCGATCAACTCAATCGTTATGAAAATATGGGGGCGCAGAACGCAGAATCACATGTGATCAGAAATTATCTTGATTTGATTTTGGCCTTGCCATGGAATGATGTTGCTCCAGAAAATTTGGATTTAGATAAAGCTGAAAAAATACTCAATGAAGAGCACTATGGTTTAGAGAAAATAAAAAAACACATTGTTCAGCATTTAGCTGTAATGAAACTCTCGCCACAAAAGAAAGGCTCAATCTTACTCTTTGTCGGCCCTCCAGGAGTAGGGAAGACATCTCTCGGACAAAGTATTGCAAAAGCACTCGGACGTGAATTTGTAAGAGCTTCTCTCGGTGGTGTTCGCGATGACTCGGAAATCCGCGGTCATCGCAGAACATATATTGGTGCCCTTCCAGGTCGAATAATTGAAGGAATCAAACGAGCAAAACAGAAAAATCCTGTTTTTATGCTTGATGAAATTGACAAACTTTCACGCGGCTACGGAGGTGATCCAGCAGCGGCGATGCTGGAAGTTTTAGATCCGGAACAAAACAGCACATTCACGGATCATTATCTTGATTTGCCTTTTGATTTATCGAAAGTATTTTTCATTGCCACTGCGAACTCGTTGGATACTATTCCAGCTCCACTCCTAGACCGTATGGAAATTATCCAACTCTCGGGATATACCAGCGATGAAAAATTGCACATTGCTGAGAATCACTTAGTTCCAAAACAAATGAAAGAACATGGTCTGAGTAATGAAAACGGAAACGGAGCTGAGAAGAAATTTAAAGTCACTTTCGGCGATAATGTATTGAAGTCGATTATCAACGAGTACACTCGTGAAGCAGGTGTGCGAGAGTTACAAAGAAAAATTGCAAAAATCCTTCGCAGTTTAACTGAGCAGATTGTCCGTCATCCCGAAAAAACTGAATTTCATATTGATCAGTCTGTGGTGGAAGAAGTCTTAGGCGTTGAGAAAGTAACTCATGAACTGGCCCAAGAAAAATCTCACGCAGGTGTCGTAACAGGGCTAGCGTGGACTCCGGTTGGAGGAGACATCCTTTTCATAGAAACAGCAATGATGCCTGGAACAGGAAAGATTCAGCTGACAGGAAAATTGGGTGATGTCATGAGTGAATCAGCTCACATCGGACTTTCATTAGTTCGATCCAGATTGTCAGCGTTGATTCCAGGTTTAGATTTTACCAAAACGGATTTTCATATTCACGTTCCTTCTGGCTCCATTCCAAAAGATGGGCCGAGTGCTGGGATCACAATCTTCACGGCCCTCTGCTCTCTTGTACTCGGAAAAGTGGTTGACCCTAAGCTTGCGATGACGGGAGAGGTCACCCTTCGAGGAGCGGTCATGCCAGTCGGGGGCATCAAAGAGAAACTTATTGCCGCCCACCGTGCAGGCATAAAACGTGTCATCATGTCTCGCAAAAATGAAAAAGATTTACATGATGTGCCTGAAGAAGTGAAGAGAGACATTAAGTTTACCTTCGTCAATAACATCAATGAACTATTAGTAGCTACATTTGGAAGATTTAATCATAACTTCTTCCGCGATGATCTCTTATATCCACCTCCAGCAGAGCAAGATGGAAATTATAATGGGATGGGCTTTAGCTGAGAAAAACCGTCACCTTTAAATTTTTTTTATCAATATTGAGCTATCGATTTACACGAACATTCGCTTCTCCCGTATAATGGGGGAAGTGAAAAAACTTAAAAGACTTTTATTACAACCAGAGCTGAGGATATTTATCTTTATCCTCGGCCTTTGTTTTTTTCTCTTGCCCATGATTGCTTTTCAAAACATGGCCAATAACAAAGTGGTTGTTTACTGGCTTTATGGATCTTGGCTGTCCTTAGTTTTATTCTCTTTCATCTACGATTATATCGTTGATGAAGAAGATGAAGAGAATAAGGATTAAGCGGCATGTTTAGTTTTACATTTATTAATTTCATCATTCTCTTTTATCTTCTCTTTTTAGTTGTTTCGGCCCTTTTGGTTGAACGAAGAGTAAAAAATAAACAACAACTTTCGCTTGTTGCGAATCCTTACATTTATTCGCTTTCAATGGCCGTATGGTGCACAAGCTGGACATACTATGGCTCAGTAGGTGTTGCTGCTCAAAATGGAATGCTTTATCTCACCATCTATCTGGGAGCAACATTAAGTGTATTTCTTTTTCCTATATTGCTTAAAAAATTTATTCTTATTAAAGAAAAGTATCGCATCACAAGTATTACTGATTTGATTGCTGCTCGTTACGACAAATCTCAATTGCTAGGAGCAATTTGTGCTCTTTTTGTAATTGTCGGAATCATCCCGTATATCGCGATTCAAGTGAAAGCAATCATCGACTCCATTCATATACTTGCTGTTGGGATGAAGTCGGAAGTTTCCGTTAACTCTCTTACAAATCACTATATTGTTCTACTGACAATTTTTGTGACGATTCTATTTGGTCTTCGCAAACTGGATTCGACAGAAAAACATCCTGGTATGGTTTTCATTCTTGCGTGTGAAAGTTTGATTAAACTCGTGGCCCTTATGGCCTTAGGTATTTTCTGTACTTTTATCTTGAATGATGGCTTCGATTCGATTCTTGAGATGATGCCAAAAGTTGTAAATACTCAGTACAATTTTATGGGTGCGACGAGTATTCAGGATTACTTTACGTGGTGTACGTACATAGTATTGAGTGCCAGCGCGATTCTTTTTCTCCCTCGCCAGTTCCAAGTTGCGGTCGTTGAAAACTATAATAAGAGGCACATTAAAAAAGCAGTCTGGCTATTTCCACTTTTTCTCTTTCTCATTAATCTTTTTGTATTACCGGTGGCCATCACGGGTCTTTCTCAAGGTCTCCCTCTTGAAAAAGCTGATACCTTTGTTCTTCTTTTACCAATGGCCCATGCCCAAAAGTTTCTTTCACTTTTTGTCTTTTTAGGCGGTTTTTCAGCATCGATTGGTATGATCATGATTGAGACAGTGGCCGTTTCAACAATTGTTTCCAACCAATTGCTTCTTCCGCTTCTTAATAAAATTTCGCCTGATTCTAATGTAACAAAACAAACTCTAAAAATTCGTTGGTTCATTGCTGCACTAATAATTTATATAGCGTATTTTTACACATGGTATGTGGGTTCAACGTATGCTCTTGTATCAATGGGACTCATTTCCTTTGTCGCGTTCACTCAATTTGCTCCTGCCATTCTCGCTGGACTTTTTTGGAAAAGGGCGAATAAGCACGGTGCAATTTTGGGTATTACATCGGGGGCTATTGTTTGGTTTTATACACTGATCATTCCTGCACTTGCTAAAAGTGGAATGATTTCTGTGCATATTCTTGAAAACGGTCCTCTGGGGATAAGCTGGTTAAGACCCGAGCATTTGATGGGATTTGAAAATTTAAGTTTTCTCTCTCATTCATTAGTATGGACCATGTTTTTTAATGTGAGTGGTTTAGTTCTGGGGTCTTTGTTCTGTAAACAATCTGAGACAGAAGAAAAAACAGTCAAAGACTACACTGAGTTACTCGCTCGAAAAGAGCATCAAAAAATTATCGAATTAAATTATGGTGCCATCGACGAGAACATTCATTTACTTCCTAAAATGGGAATATTTCAAACGGCCCTGGAAAAGTATCTCACTCATGATGAAGCTAAATCATCTGTTGAGCGTATCGTAGAAGAATTGGGACTAAAAGATAAACAGTATATAAGTATTCATGCACTTTCAAAACTCAACGATCAGATAGAAAAATATCTTGCAGGGATGGTTGGATCTTCAGTTGCCTACTATACATTAGAAAACGCGCAGGTTTTTAATGAAGCAGAAAGAAAAGAACTTGCAGATCTCTTTGCAAATCTTCTGGCTCAGATGCGTGTAGATCCTAGAGAGCTGACCCAAAAATTAGCGGAACTACAAAAGCGCCAAGGACAGTTGGAAAAAGATGCTCAGGCACTTGAGCTGGCGATGCAGAAAAAAACAAAAGAATTAGAAGAACAGCAAGAGCTTGCTTATCAAGCTTCAAAGCTTGCTTCACTAGGGGAAGTAGCTGCTGGTATTGCACACGAAATTAATAATCCACTCGCGATTATTTCTTCAAGCGCTCAAATCATGGAAAATCTTCTTCAAAAAGAAAATCTTGATAAAGAGAAATTTAAAACATTGACTGTGAACATCAAACAAACAGTTGTGCGCGCAAGCCGAATAGTTCAAGGAATGCGCAACATTGCTCGTCAATCGGAAACTGATAAATTTGAAACAACGACTGTCGCAGAAATGTTAGAGGATTCCACCAATCTTTGTATGGAGCGTTTTAAATCACGCGGAGTAGATCTCAAAATTTTTGCAGACGAAGCAACACTCAATGCCAAAATCGATGTTAATCGCACAACAATCTCTCAGGCCTTGATTAACTTTCTTAATAACGCTTTTGATGCTGTTGTTTCTAAGCATGATTCTTGGGTAGAATTACATTTAGATCTCAAACAAGAACATCTTTGCATAAAGATCATCGACTCTGGTCACGGAATTCCGCAGGACATTCAAGAGAAAATTTTTCAGCCCTTTTTCACGACGAAAGACGTTGGAAAAGGTACAGGTCTAGGACTTTCTCTTTCGTTAAGTTTTATCAAGCAGCACAATGGGACTGTCACTATTGATAATCGTAATCCTCATACGTGTTTTATCATCATGCTCCCTTTAAAACATTACGTCTAAGTGTTACACTTTTAATAATGGATCATGATATAAAAACGAATCGAAATATTCTTATTGCTGTGTTTGCCTTGATGTTGATTCTCGCAGGTTTTCTTTTGAAATTCTATGTCGATCAAAAAAAAGAAAACAGCTCACTACGAATTAAACTTCTCACTATGGCCTCCAATCGCAAGCAACCGACCACTTGGAAGCAATTGACGACAAGAACAGAGACTCAGAACCAGAAGCAAAATAAAAACCAAACTCAGTCGAACACGCAAATCCAAACACCTCCCGCACAGAGTTCACTGGCCGAAGCGGAAAAAATTCCTATGGCCGACCGTCCATTGGAAGATCTGGTGGCAGAACTCAACATCAACATGCGAAGTGTGCAAGCAGCGGCTGCCAAAGATTTAGATCATAATATTGAACTTGCCGAAGAAATTATTTCTCGTGAGCCTGGAAGTTATGCCGTTTACAAAGCAAAACTTATTTCCATGCTCATCAAAGAAGGGAAATATAATCAAGATCTGGATGATGGAGAAGTTAATTCAGTTTTAGAAAGCATGGCGGGATTTGACGTAACGACCGACTCAGTTGCAAGACGTGAAGCGGCCCTTCTTTCAAATGCCAATAACCAGCTGATGATTTATCAGGATCAATTAAGATCAGTGTCACAAGAACGTGTAACTCTCGATGACCAAATTGAAAGTCTTGATCCTAATTCTCCGGAAGCTTCACTTCTCATGGCCCAAAGACAAGAGCTACTTGCACAAGAAGAAGCAGCAAGTATACAATTGAATCAATTTCAAAATACAGTTCAAACCTCTCTCGCTGATGATAGTTATCTTAACGAAGAAATTGTTGAAATACCTTTTATGCGTGCTCTTGCTAAAAACGATTTCGATACGGTTGAAGACGATGCATCGGCCTTTATTGAACAATTTCCAACTTCAGTCAGTGGCTATTACTACTTGATTCGCGCTCTTGAATTTCAAGGGAGAAATGAAGAAATACCAGAAATAATCGCCAGTTCACAATTATCTGCTGATGCTCAAAAAACACTTCAAGATCGTCTCGATCAAAATCGCAGCAACGATCCAAAAAAGTATTGGCAACGTCTGAATTTTTAAAACGGAGAAACAATGAAAAGCATCCTCTCAGCAGTCTTAATGGGACTTCTTATGAATTCATCGTATGCGCAACCCAAGCCTTTTGAACCAGTGGCTAAAAAGATTCCTCATAAAATGACAATCCATAACGATACACGCGTGGATGATTATTTCTGGATGAAAGATAAAACAAACCCTTCAGTCATCGAATACCTAAAAGCAAACAATGCTTACACTGAAGCGATGATGACGGACACAAAAGTGTTACAAGAAAGTCTATATAAAGAAATGCGCTCCCGTATCAAAGAGTCCGATGTGACTTATCCTTATAAAGAAAAAAATTATTACTACTTCACTGAGACATTGGAAGGAAAAGAATATCCTATTTATAAAAGAAAAAAGACGATGACCGCTGAACCGGAAACGCTTTTAGATGTAAATCAAATGGCGGAAGGGAAGGCATTCCTTCGTGTGCCGTTTCCGCAAATCCATCCGAATGAACAGTTGATGGCCTATTCTCAGGATGAAAAAGGTGATCGTGTTTATGATATTTATTTCAAGGATCTTTTGACTGGAAAAAACCTTGAACAAAAACTTGAAGACGTGACTGGAAACTATGTTTGGGCCGAAACAGGTCGAGTCATCTTCTACACAAAAGCTAATCCTGTTACACTTCGTTCAGATAAACTTTATCGCTACGATCTAGACACAAATAAATCTGAATTTCTTATGGAAGAAAAAGATGAAAAATTTGAAATTGGTGTTTATAAATCAACCTCAAGAAAATACATCTTTGGTTACGTCGCAAGTACTCTATCGACAGAATTCTACACATTAGATGCTTTTCAACCACAAGGTAAATTCCAACTTTTCCAAAAACGCGAAAAAAATCATGAATTTATTCTCGATGATGGTGGAGATCGCTTTTACATTCGTTCAAATGATAAAGCGAAAAACTTCAAGTTAATGGAAGCACCTTACACTGCGAAATCAAAAAAAGAATGGAAAGAAGTAATCGCTCATCGTGCAGATACCCTTCTTGAAGGTGTAAATGTTTTCAAAAATCATATTGTTCTTAGTGAGCGCTCGAAAGGATTAAGCCAGCTCAGTGTCTATGATCGAACAAATGGAAAGAGTGAAGCGCTGACATTTCCCGATCCCGTTTATATGGCAAGTATTGGGGCCAATCCCGAATATGATACGGATAAAGTTCGTTATGAGTACGAATCAATGACGAGACCTGATTCTGTTTTTGAATATGATACAAAAACCAAGAGCACTCAAAAATTAAAAGAAAAAGAAGTTCCGGGATACAATTCCGAAAACTATGTGAGTGAAAGAATTTTTGTTAAGGCCCATGATGGCGCGCAAATTCCTGTCTCGATTCTCTACAAAAAAGGTTTGCAAAAAAATGCCACAGCTCCAATGCTCGTCTACGGATATGGCTCTTACGGCGCAAGCATGGACCCATGGTTTTCAACAGGGAACGTGAGTCTCATTGATCGAGGTTTTGTGTATGCTCTTGCCCACATTCGTGGCGGATCAGAAATGGGACGTCATTGGTACGATGATGGAAAATTTCTTAAAAAGAAAAACACATTCCAAGACTTCATCTCAGTCACTGAAGAACTCATTAAAGAAAAATATGCTGATCCCAAAAAAGTTTTTGCCATGGGGGGCTCTGCGGGAGGACTTCTCATGGGAGCCGTGATGAACATGCGCCCCGATCTTTACAATGGAATTGTCGCTCAAGTTCCATTTGTCGATGTGATGACAACAATGCTTGATAGTTCAATTCCTCTCACGACTGGTGAATACGAAGAGTGGGGAAATCCCAACGACAAAAAATATTATCGTTACATGAAATCTTATTCCCCTTACGACAACGTGAAGGCCGCGGCCTATCCCCATCTTCTTGTCACCACAGGCCTTAACGATTCGCAAGTTGGCTACTGGGAACCAGCAAAGTGGGTCGCAAAACTTCGTGACATGCGCACAGATAAATCGAAGATGCTTCTCCTTAAAACTGAAATGGAAGTAGGCCACGGTGGAAAGAGCGGACGCTTTGAATATCTTCGCGAGCGTGCGTTTGAGTATGCGTTCTTAATCAATCTCGCCAAATAGGTGCCACCACCCATTTGGTTTCGCAATTGCGAAACCAAATGTATCCTGGCATTCATGCACTAGGTGTCACGAGCTCAAATTCTTTTTGTAATATTTTATATTGCAAAACATTTTTTTTTGCGCATACTAATTAACTAACATTCATTGAAGGTAACAAAAAATTTACAGCTCAATATGATGATCATGATCGTTTGTTAAAATATAACGATACAACTTTCACATACAACGCTAATGGTGAAGTTGCTTCTAAAACAACTCATGGTCAAGTGACAAACTACAACTACGATTCTCTTGGTAACTTAGTCGCTGTTTATATGCCGGGAAAA
>CAMLRB010000135.1 GCA_946482295.1 uncultured Bacteriovorax sp.
GCAGTTGTTACCGGTTCATTCTCAATCGAAGAAGCACAGACACTTCGTTTTTATCAGCAATATACAAGTGAACATGTACAAGAGTCTGCAATTTGTCTGATCTTAGAAAAGAGCGACACACTTGTGCAGTATGAAATAGAAAACGCCAGCGATTATTCATTAGGTATTTGTTCACCTTATTTATTAAATAACTTTAAAACAATTAAATATTGAATGAAATCCATTCTGCTTAAAATTTTAGGTTATTCAGTTTATTTATTTTATCTTTATATCTTTAGAAAATTTCACCTAACCTATATCATTGTCCCAGCAGTTTTTCTGATTTGGCCTTTATCACCAAAATTTAAAACTTTATTGCTTCTCTTTTTTTTATGTCTTGACTATTCCTCTACATTTGCTTTCTTGAATCCTTACCTTGTAACTGTAAATGGTCTTGAAAATTATCTAAAGTCGGCACCTTCTTATTTTCAATTTTTTGTTCCTGCTATAATTCTTTTCAGCGTTGCCATAGTTTTTCTTCTCGGTCAGCTACATTTCAAAATTCGCCAGATTAAAACTTACTTAAGTATCCCCTATATTATAATCATGATTCTTTTTATGATTTGGGCTTTTGATTATTCAATTAATTCTTTGAGTCTTTTTAATCTGTTCATTTTAACAATGACCTTGTTTATTGCAAAAAAGTTTTGGCTTATATATTTATTAGGGCTGGAACGAATCCCTCTTAATCAATTCAGCTGGAGTCAAATTAAAGCGATTGCTTTTCCCGGTCCTGTAACAAGAGAACAATTTTCAATTGAAAACTACGAGGTCGACAAAGAGGCTGCATTCCGCCTAGCTGTAAAACTATCACTTATTTTTGGAATGGCCCATTTAATATTTAATCAAGTCGTCTATCAATTAGGTGTTGTAAGTGAAACCCCATTTCTTATCCATAACAATTACGTCGTCTTTAATAAATGCCGTTTAGTTATCAGCCCTCATAATATTGATGCTGTTTTAAGTTTAAGTGTTATGCAAAGGATTGGTTGCATATTCATTGACCAAGGTCTACACGGCATCATTAGGCATCTTTTCTTAGATACCTTTTTCTTCATCATAGTCGCTTCAATGATGGGTGTTAGATTTACTTTTCCTTACGGTAATTTTTTTAAATCCAAAAACTTTTTGAGCTTCATGTATAACGTTTTTTATTATTATTCGATAATTATCTTTAGAGTATTTGTGATTGAATTCTATCATTTCCTTTTGGATATTTTTAACAAAAGGTCACGCTTCTTTTTGATACCTGCTACTTTTTTAGGTGTGGTTATTGGTGGTATTTGCTTTCATTTATGGGCCGATTTCATTCTCATTCAAATTCAAAACAAAGAACCAATTTGGAACATAATCTCTCTTCCACATTATAGTTTTTATTTCGGGAGTTTGGGACTTGCCTGCGTACTAGCTGAAATGACTAAAAAACTTCAAAATCCAAAACTTAGGATCATTAATGTTTTCGCTTATTTCCTTTTTCTAATTGTAATTCGGTTTTGTTTCGCGAGGTATTTCGAGTCAATTCCTCTTAAGAACAAATTATTCGTTTTGCAGAGTTTGTTCCTGTAAAAGTAGTCGATATTGAACTGCAAGCCAAAAATAAAATAGTATATAGACGATTGATATAAAATAAAGTTTGAAAGTAACAACTGTTAATAGATGAAAAATAATCATCAAAAAAATAGTGGGATACCTTGTTTTTTTAAACAAAAAACCAAATGCAGAGAACTCAATTATGATTGTCATTATACTTAAAACTTGTGCAAGAGAAGGCTGCCCAAAAACATCGCGTATGGCCGGATGAACACCTAGTTCTGTCTGAAACAAGCTGCTAATAACAGTTCCCTTAATCCAAAGAGGATTTAAGACTTTTTTTCCAGCAATAAGCACATAGTGCGCGACTAAGTAGAAAGTAATAAGCCTTAAAAAGAACTGTTGTTCAAAATTACTAAATTCTTTCTGTGATCTAATGGCCATCCCAAGTAATCCAAGCCCGACGATGGGAAAACTAACGTTAGATATAAAAGGGAAAAAATAACAGAAGACACTCCAAGTAAAAAAGAGCGGCCACAGGACAAACTTATTCTTTGAAAAAAAAGCTGTTAAGCTTATCAGCAAAGAAACAGCAAGATAAATCATCGAAAAATATTCAGGAAGAGCAAAAGCTACATATTTGAAGTAATAAATATGTGAAAAAAAAGTATAAAATACGAACAAAATAATTAGATTGCATGAGATTGAATTTATTTTCACTATTCGCATGGATACGTTTTCTCAATAAGCTCGCCGTTTTTAGAATATTTTACGGAAATAGATTCTGCTTTTTTAAATCTAATGTCCGAAATATATTTACAAAATCTTGCTGCGACTTTTTTTTCGAGTATAGGATGTCGATAGTAAAAGTATTTAAAACTACCTCTTATCGAATAGGGAAATAAAAAGGAGTAAAAATTTTCTTGCCCTAAAACAACTTTAGATTGATCCAAAAAAGTGAAGGTAATTATGGGACTGGTACCCAGCTGAGACGAATTATAAGGGTTCAATGATTCAGCAAAACCACCAAATTTAAAGAGAGTATATCCAGTGAATTGCTGAACCAATATTCCAAATAAAAGAATGAGTCCGAAAAAACATTTTCTAGAGTAATTTGTATTTATCAGGCTTCACTCATTATTAAAGTACAATTATTACCTCCGAACCCAAATGAATTCATCATAATGTTTTTCAAATGAGGCATAGTCAATTGTTTATGGATGATGTTTAAATTTAATTTTTTATCTTCATCATCTGAATTCATACTTGGCATTACATTCTTTTGCCTTATTAAAAACTCGCAAATAATTGCTTCAAATAAACCAGAAGAGGCTGCAGCATGTCCAAATTGTCCTTTTAAAGAAATAACTGGTGTATTCTTGAACAAAGTACAAATGCCTCTTGCCTCATTGGCATCGTTTATTAAAGTCCCCGTGCCATGGGCCTTGATGAGATGAATATCACTTGGATTTAACTTCGAAGAAGTCAAACTTCTTTTCATAGCAGCTATAATCCCCAGAGAATTCTCACATCCCGCTGTAATATGTTCAGCATCTGAAGAATGTCCATAGCCATGCAATTCAACGCTATATTTTTGTCTCCTTTTTTTGGCCGAATGATCAGATTCTAATATGACGGCACCAAGCGCTTCAGCCCTTACAAACCCCGCACGAGTTTTCGAAAAAGGACGACTCGCCATTTCGGGTTCACAATCAATTTGTGATAGTGCTCCCAACATTTGAAGATTGGTCAGAACTGGCAGTGTCACAAGATCCATTCCCAATACCAAAGAATTTTGATACATACCCATTCTTATTTTTTCGGCTGCAATTCCCATCGAAACAGTTGTACTCGCGCAAACATTATCTATGAGAAAAAACCTGGAAGGATCTTTTAAAAATACGGAGTGCTTCTTTAATTGATTGCAAATTTCCTCTAGCCACTCTGATTGTCTTAAGCAAACTCCATTATCGTCCTCCACTGCCCTGAATTCCGAAGTTCCGACATTGAGAAACAAAGAATCAAGCGTTTCAATTCCTTGTAAAACTGGCTTCAACTGATCAAAAATTTTTTCTAAAGATATTTGAATTTTTTTTCTTAGATTAAAATCAGAGTAATTATTATCTTTGTACAAACTTGGTGGAATTATTCCTGAAAATTTCACATCAATTGATTCCGTGAAATAGTCTTCAGTTTTGCCTAAAGATTTTGTTGCATTTTGATATGCGTGTATCACGTTGGCGACACCTTCACCATGATATGAAAGTAATGCTTTACCAGTTAATACACATTTTTGCATCTAGGTACTCAACTTCAAAAATTCCGCTAATTCTCTAATTGTAAAATCATTATAAAAATCACGATCTGGATTTGATCGTATATGTTTATAAAACGCAGTCAAATTGCCTTCTTGCTTAATTATGTTTTTTATTTCAAACCATAAATCAACAATACCAATTGAATCAATTCCTAAATCTTTTGTGACATAACTATCGAGATTGATTTTATTTTTATCAATCTTTTTGACCTGTTCAATCGCCTGAATAATTACTTTCCAGTCCATAAGTAGTCCCTTTATTTTTCTGTATATTCTTTTAGGATATCATAACAATTTTTATCTTTAGTCTGCTCAAATAAACTCTTTAAAAAAATTGGTTCAACTTCATTTATGCATGCTAGGAATATGGATTCAATGTTTTGGTCCACACAACACATTGCTTCCCGACTAGAATCATCTTGCAAAACATTTACAAAAGTAATGAGCGCGCAAGTAATCGCTCCTCTTTCCAAGTCAAATTTAGCCTGATCAAAAGCTTGATATAACCCCCATTGGCAATGAGAAAATGTGAATGAAGGTCCTCTTATATTCAAGAAGGATGAAACGTGAGAAGTCGTGATTGCATTGGAACGATGAAATAGACTTAAGGGATTGAGTTGATCAAGTATGACTCTGCCGTAATCATTCTTTACATTAGGGTGATTGTAGATGGTCTTGGGAAATACGCTCGTGTAATGGGCAGAGTATACTCCCAACTCACTGGCATCAAACTGTTTAAAAAAATCCAACAGTTTCAACTCTTCACAAGCTTTTAAAAGAATTCTTGTTCCTCGGTTCATAGTGCGTAACTTTGCTCTTTCAACATGTGACTCATCGATGAGATCTTCATCTTTAAAATATGGATTCGCATTCTTAAAATAAGCTTTTTTAATTTTCATTTAATTAATTGTAAAAAATGTAAAGGTCACATTAGTCTGTAAGTCAAAAATCTTTCTTAATGTTTCACTGCTTAATTTATGAAGTGGCCCCAGCAAGTTAGATTTAATAAATTTTACTGCCAAAGGTTTTAGTTTTTCATTATCTTCAAAATATTCTTTTTCCACAAACTCTCCATCTGTGGATTCAACTAGTAGACACCAAAAACTCATTTTGCCTACTTCGCAGACAATCGCACTCACTGAATCTGCTTCTGGAAAATGTTCGTTCTTTATAGCTTCTAAATCTATTAACATGTCATTGAATTTGAAACGTTTTCTTTTATTAAGATCTAAAAAAATATCCCTTCCTTTAATTTCTACTATGTCTCTAGTGAGAAGATAACCATCCATTGTGCTTTTTTGATTAATGGCCATAAAAGGAGTTTTAATCATCAAGCTACCTTGTCCTGATACGAGAGTTTTTCCATTTTCATCAATGATTTTGCATTCAATATCATCTAGAGGCGAACCCAATGGATAATAATTATCAAATGGCTCGCCCAGGTATTCAAAGGTACAAACTCTCGGCCCCGCCTCAGTTAAACCGTAGGTCAAAAATAATCTAGACCGAGTGATTTTTTTTATCTGAGCTAGAACATCATGAGAAATCCAATCGGATCCAATCGTAATTGTCGAAGGATAATTTTGATCCTCTTTTAGCAAAGGTAATAAGCTCTTCACTTGTCTCGGTGTAAAATGAACAATTGATTTCTGAGGGCAATCTAGAAAATCGGTCCAACTAGAAAAGTGTTCTAAAAAATATACTTGGCAACGAAGTTCAATTGCAGTCCAAATATATGCGCATACACCGAATGCATGATCACAATTTAAAGTTTTATAGATTATAAATTTAGAATCAATAGAAAGTGAACGCCCATGTGCCCTTGCATTTTTACGTGCTTGGTTAACATCTAAAAAATAAAGCTCTGGAAATAAACTCGAGCCTGAACTGAAAACTCCATAAATTTCTGAAGGAAGTGTATCTTCTTTGTCAGTTGTCCGTTGTATCAGCATTTTGTTGTTTTCAATCAAGACATAAGAATAATCAAATTTCGTTAAGTACTCTTCAATTGTGCTTTTTTTCCAATTCTTTGGAATTAGGATTGGACGAAATTTTTTATCAATCAGCTCTAGAAAAAAATGGGCCTGTCTATAATCGTTGGCGTCTTGAATAAATACATATTTCACTTGTCTGCCAATATTTTGGATCAATTCATTAAAACCTTTATCAAAGCTTTCGGCACTCTGAGTGTCGTTTTTTGTGAGTGTTTTGTACAAATTTCTTAGCATAGAGATATTATGGCACTAATAGCTGTAGATTCAAACAAAGGGTATATGTTAAAATAAACCATGAGCGATGTAGTACTTTTGTCAGATACAGTTACGAACACAGTCTTGGGCGATTCACGCTACATGGGTCCTTATGCTCTTGCTTCAGAGTTAGAAAAAGCTGGCTTCAGCGTAGTCGTCATTGATTATTTCACACGCCATCCTGATTTCTTTAGCTTCTTAGAAAAGTTTATAACTCCCCAGACCCTTTTTATAGGCGTCAGTTCTACTTTCCTAGCTAAAGCACCTACTTTTCCAAAATTAGCGAACGAAAGTTATAGAGAAATTCTTGTAGATTCTCTTCTTTCAAAAAATGGAAATAACCGAGAAGAATTTCAAAGTTCCTATAATCAAGCTGGCCTATGGTTCGATGATGCCGATGATCTCATCAATTGGACTTTGAAATGTAGATCAGTACTTACAAAAAAGAACCCCAACGGAAAACTTGTTTTAGGTGGTGCTAAAACGAGTCTTTTATTACATAAGAAAGCAATTATTGAATTCGACTTTATTGCGCTTTCAGCGGCGGATCATGCCATTGTAGATTTGGCAAAAAAACTTAAAAAGAATGAATCACCAAACTTCAAATTGAACGGTTCATTGAAAGTTTTGAATAATGAAGCTGATTTAAAAGAAAAATTCTGTCCAACTTCGAATTTTTCACCAAAGCACGCAATTAAATTTAAAGAATCACTGCCAATAGAAATTAGTCGTGGATGTATTTTTAGTTGTAAATTTTGTCACTATGATAAAAAAGAAAGTTTTAGAAAAAATTTGAATACTCTTCGTGACGAATTCATTCGCAATTATGAATTGTTTGGAACTCAGGTTTACCATTTCTGCGATGATTGTTTTAATGATTCTAAAGTCAAAGTGTTAGAAACATGTGCAATGATGCAAAGTCTCCCCTTTAAGTTAGAGTGGATTAGCTATGCAAGAATTGATTTATGTGTCTATCATCCTGAAACACTCGAAGCAATGATCAATTCAGGTGCGAAAGGTCTGTTTTTTGGTATTGAATCTTTCAACGATGATGCGATTAAGAGGGCCGGAAAAAAAGTTCCAAGTGAAAAAATAAAACAATGTTTGATTGAGTCTTATCAAAAGTATAGTGCCCAATGTTTATTTGAAGGCTCATTTATTATTGGCTTACCTGGCGAAGATGTTGACAGTATCAATAAAACAATTGAGTGGTTAACTAATAACAAAGCTTTCGATTTTATTAGTGCTGCCCGCCTCTACTTGCAGCCTTACACTCAAGAATATGATAACGTTTCTATTGATTACTCTGATTATTCCCGAAAACCAGATGAATTCGGAATCACCAAAAAAAATAACGATGCCACAACTATTGAATGGGAACATTCAACAATGAATAGCTCTCAAGCTTCTCAATTAACAAAAGAGTTTCTCCATAAATGGGCCCAAAACGGCAAGAATACAATTTTCAGGAATATTTTTGATTATCCAATTTTGCGAACTCTGGATTTCTCTAAAGAAGAAATTTGGCTTATGGCCAAAGATGAAACTCAGGCCAGTCATTGGGGTAAACTTGCCTCACAACGGTATACTAATTTTCTGGAACAGTACTGGAAAAAACTAATAGAGGAAAATCTATGACTAAACAATTGGTCATTATTACCGGTGGGACGTCTGGAATTGGTTTTCAATTGAGCAAAGAACTTTCTAAAAATTTTGATTTGGCCCTGATTTATCGCTCTAATCATAAAAAAGCACATGATGCTTTAAATTTACTAAGAAAAAATACGACGAATACAGTTGAAGTATTTGCAGCAGAAATCATCGATGATGAATCTGCTAAGAATGCCTATGAACAAATAAAAAAAGTATTTAACCAAGTCCCATACGCCCTGATTAATTGTGCAGGAGATACGAAGATGGACTTGTTTTTACATTCCACATCCAATGACTTTTTAAAAATGTATCAATCGCATGTGTTTGGAGTAATGTCGCTTACAAGAATTGCTTGTGAGGAGATGTATACGCAAAAAAAAGGGCGAATAATAAATTTCAGCTCTATTGCAAGCTTTGGTTTAAAACCCGGGATGACAATCTATGGATCTGCAAAAGCTGCAATCGAAGGATTTACTCGTGCGCTATCAAAAGAAGTTCTTCATAGAAATATTTACATCAATTGCTTGCAGCCAGGTATAGTTGATCTACCAGGTGAAGACTTAAAGCAATATGCTAGTGAGATAAAAATTTCACCAATGAAGCTGGTTAAAGAAGTTGTTGAACTGTTGTCTGAAGACTGTAAGAAAACTGGAGAAATTATTCTTCTTAGTTCTTGAATTCCGCCTTCCTTTTCTCTACATAAGCTTTAATTCCCTCTTGAGCATTTGCGGAAGAAAAAATGAGTGAAAAAAGCATTCTTTCTTGTTTCCTCGCTTGGGTAATATTCTTGATTGAAGAGTGGCGTAAACTCTCTTTGATGAACATTATTGATAAACGGGATTTTTTAGCGAGCAGACGTCCAAACTCAATTGCACAATCCAACGTTTGTGAACCATCAACAATTTTATTCACGAGTCCTAACTGTAACAATTCTTCAGCAGACTTTTGGTCTCCCGTAGCAAGCCATTCAAATGCCCTCATCCGTCCTATTAAATCTGGAAGTATTACCGTCCCCGAAGCGCCAGGAATTAAACCTAGATTAACTTCGGGGCTACCGAAAACAGCATCGCTACTAGCGACAATGTAGTCACACATCAAGGCCAACTCAAACCCAGAACCAAGTGCTAAGCGATTTACCGCAGCTAAAAGTGGCTTTTGGTAATCATAAATTCTATTCCAATATTTGGTACGTTCATCGTAGTAGACATCAACAGACGTCTTGTGCAGCATTTCACTAATGTCAGAACCGCATGAAAATGATTTCTGTCCACCGTAAATAATCGTACAGTCAATTTTATCGTTTACAGCTGCAGTCTCAAGAGTGGTAGCGATTTCGGCCAGCATAGCTGTCGATAATTCATTTAACTTGTCCGAACAGCTTAATTCTATAATTTGAATTGAATCACGTATTTCAGTCTTAATTAATTTTGCCATTGAGCCCTCTAATCTAATTAAATAACACTAATTTTTAACAGTCAAAATAACCTCATTGATCTTTCTATAAGCTAGGTATAAAAAGAATAATGACCATTCTGAAGAAAAGCTACAAAGATGACGTGTACGAAGTCCATCAAATGGTTGATGAAGAACATCATGGCATGCGCCTCGACCAATACCTCGCTCTTTATCTAGAATCATTCTCACGTGAAGTTATTAAGCGAAAAATCAAAGATAAAGAAATTCTGATAATCGGCCGTCCCGGAACACACAAACCTTCAAGTATTGTTCACCATCGTGATGAAGTCATTATCAAATTTTACAAAAGTGAACATGAGGATGAATATTGGCGAGGTGAAAAACTAAAACTTCAACTCGAGCCAGAAGTCGTTTATGAGGATAATGATCTTCTCGTCATTTCAAAACCTGCTTTCATGTCTACACATCCCGCTGGAAGACATCTATTCAACTGTGCCACTGTTTTTTTTGAAAAAAAATACAACAAAACCATTCACTCTCTCCATC
>CAMLRB010000136.1 GCA_946482295.1 uncultured Bacteriovorax sp.
CGATTTTTTCTGCTTCAGAAATTCTATTCTTCTGAGACCCAAAATGAACAATCTCGATGTCATACTTTTTGCTGTCGACTAATTCTAAAATTTTTCTTTCGGCTTCAATACAAACTGAACATCCGGCGTGATAAAAAAATGCTTTCTTCATAAATACGTCTCCTAAATTTTCAGCGGAAGTGCTGAATTGTTTTCTTCAATAAGTTTGTCTAAAAATTCGCACAGACGATTAGTATCCAAATGTCCAAAGGTGTTCAGTAGCAATTCACCATGGCCATCTATCACTATCGTTGTCGGTGTTCCTTGAAGCCCATGTGTTTTCATTGTGACGGGCATCCATTCTCCCGGGAGGAGTTTGTCGATCCCGATGGGCATTTTTAATTTCCATTCATGGATAAAAACTCTCAAGGCATTTTCATTCATCGCCTCATGATGTTCGAAGACCGAATGGATAGCGAGAACCTGGAATTTTTCGCTGTTGTATTTTTCATAAATCGCTACCGTCTGTGGTATTCCGTAATAAACACAGCCCGTACAAAGCATTTGAAAAAAATGGATATACTTTATTTTTCCATCTGCTAAATTCAGTGAAAAATTCTCAGTTGTATTAATCCACTTTTCTACGATCACTTCTTTTGCTTTCATCAGTCACTCCTCTCGACTTTAATTTCCCACAGAGAAGTGATATAAAAAAGTAAGCACAATTCGGTGGGTAGGTACCAAATGGTACTAATAGGCGATAGATGGAAGAAATAAATGTAAAATTTATGGTTGAAGATATTGTTGGATGTAAATGGTCGATGTCGATTCTGGATATGATCGAACAAGGAATCAATCGACCAGGAAAAATGACAAGAGATCAAGACGGTCTTACAACGAAAGTCTTAAACGAAAGATTGAAAAAATTAATCCGTTACGGAGTCATCGACAAAATCGAATTCAACGAAATTCCCCCGCGAGTTGAATACAACTTCACACCCTTCGGAAAAAAGTTCTTAAAAATAATTCACGACATTCGTTTGCTTGAATCGGAGAGAGTGAGTAAGTCATAAGAGGGTTTAATACTTCGTCATCTCAAAAATCGTTTCGATTAAGAAATTTCTTTAGAACATTCAGAGCATTGAGCACCAATAAAAAACCCCTCGTGATAAGAGGGGTTTTAAGGTTGTAAAATCACCAAGCGGTCTAACAAACCGTGTTTTGGGGATAAGAAAATCTTAACACATCCTTGATTAGAATCAAGCCGAGAGCTCCAGACCAATGAAGGTCTATCTTTCAAGAGGCATGGATGTTTAAGGTTGTAAAATCACTGGAAATTGTCATTCTGATTTTAAAATTACTAACAATAATTTTAAAATTCTTAAGGAGTTACTTTCCATGATTTTGGGGAGGAGAAATCCTCCCTTTTTTATTTCTTATGAGGCCACAACTTTAGCAATCTTTGTTTCAACCCATCTTCACGACCAATTGATGTCGGTCTATAAAAAATCGGAGTTCCTTTAGGAGCATAATCTTGATCAACGAAATGATCTGGATAGCTGTGCGGATAAAGATACGCTTTCGTGTGTGGTGGCGGATAATTGCGAAGGTGATTGGGAACTTCAATCGTCGCATTTTCTTCGACGAAACTAATCGCTTCATTGATGCCCATATAAGCAGCATTACTCTTATAAGTCGAAGCAAGATACGTTGTCGCTTGTGCGAGAATGATTCGTGCTTCAGGCATTCCAATTTGTGAAATCGCAGTGAGTGCACTTGTTGCAAGCGTGAGGGCCGTTGGATCAGCGTTACCCACATCTTCACTCGCAAAAATTACAAGTCTTCGCGCGATGAAAACCGGATCTTCTCCACCATCAACCATAACTGCGAGCCAGAGAAGTGCTGCTTGCGGATCAGATCCACGCATACTTTTAATAAAGGCAGAGATCACATCGTAGTGACGATTTCCACCTTTATCAAACGCGCGAGCGTTGGCGATGATGAGTTCTTTCACACTCTCGACGGTGGGGTTTTCAAGAGCAAGTGCCGTCTCTAATGAATTGAGAGCAACACGAGCATCACCGCCAGCATAACTAGCGAGGATTTTCACCAGCTCGTTATCAAACTTCATGTGCGTTTTTTTGAGCGCATTTACGAGAATGATTTCGATGTCATCAGAAGCGAGAGTTTTAAGCTCAATCACGTGCATGCGTGAGAGCAAGGCCTTGTTTACGGAGACGCGCGGATTTTCCGTGGTGGCACCGATCAATGTAAACTGGCCTATTTCAATATAAGGAAGGAGGGCATCCTGTTGGGCCTTATTGAAACGGTGAATTTCATCTATAAAGATGATGGCCTCTTTTTTATAGCGCTGCTTCATTTCCTCGGCAGCACTAATGAGCTTTTTGAGGTCGGCCACACCGCCCAAAACAGCGTTAAACTTATAGAATTCCTTTCAAGAGAGCTTGGCCAAAAGACGGGCAAGGGTCGTTTTCCCTGTTCCTGACGGGCCAAATAAGACCAAACTAGGGAAGTTCTTATCGTTTAGATAGGGGTACCTTTTGAAAATTTCTGAATGACCGATAAACTCCTGCATCGAATCCGGGCGGATTCGGTGAGCGAGCGGAGAGTTCGCCGTATTTTTCGCACTCTCATTGGGAGTAGACTCGACTTCGTCTGATTCAAAGAGTGAATGTTGAGAATTTTCTGTCCTCATGCCTTCTTTTCCCCATTGACGTGCATGGCCCTAGTACCTTATAGTGATAAAACTTTTTTCACGAATTTATAACTACAAAATTCTTGTAGCTTTCCAATGTTAATAAAGAGGAGGTGACTAAAAATGGCTCAAGATCCAAACTCAGCAATTACCGTTATGATCGACGAAAGATCAGGTGTAGAGCGTTCTCTAAAGAAATTTAAGAGAATGTGTGAGTCTTTCGGTGTCGTTCGCGAATACCGTAAGCGTCAAGAGTATAAAAAACCTTCTGTTAAACACAAAGAAAAAGTTGAAGCAGCAGACAAAAGACGTAAAAAGACAGCAATGAAATCTACTCGTGTATCGAAGTATTAATTCATAAATGAAGGCCTCGAATGAGGCCTTTTTTTTTGCCTAAATTTCTCACCCAACCAAAAAATCCTGTCAAAAATTTCAGGCTGATTATTAGTTCGGTTACCTTCATAGGTTTACTTGGTGCAATCATCTTAAAAAATAAAAAATCGGCCCTATGTTTTTTCATAGGGCCTTTTTATATAACAGACACCCTCGATGTGACTCATTAAGATGGACGACATCAAAAACTTTCAGGTGTTTCTATCGTGACGTGCTTATCTCGTCATTGGTGGCGTTTCGCTCAAACATTTCTGGCCTTCACCGCTTGAGTGCCCGTTACTTTTTTGATGAGGGGATGAATCCATTCTCTCCTGTGCCCCGGACCTTGGTCGAGAGGAGATACGCTTCTCCTTCTATTTTTTACGATCCACAATTTATTTTAATTCGGCTGAGCTAAAACATAAATTAGAATGTCTTTCGTAATATTCTTTGCAACAGCGAAACCAAAAGTATAGTGGCACCAGCTAATGCAAGGTACATATCTTTTTACTGATACAGTTATTGGATCGTATGATGAAGAAATGAATACATATCCTGATGTTAGTATTCCTCCTTCGCAGTTTGACTTATCCAATCTTTATAATGATCCTGATATTTTGCTAAAGGCGGGTGATCTAATTAGGATTGAAATTATTGGAGCTCATGATCCTGGTGAAGGTTATTCAGATTCCAAATCCGATCGGTCCAGTACAAACTCCTCCAACATGCAAGCAGGGCTATCCAACAGACATACCATTCGATTTTTATCTAAGTGGCGTGCAATATGTTAGAATTCCATCAGGCGCCACAAGCATTCAATTTTCTGCAAACGATTGCTTTTTTAAGGACAATAGCGATCCAAACGGTGATTATGGTGTCTTTTTAAAAATTACAGTTGAAAAGATTGGTGATTAAAAAAGGGAACTCAATTATGCACTTAATTTATGAAGAGTATAAGCCTACCATTATAGCGAAACTTATTTTTCTTCCATTTTTTCTTTATCTTCTATTTGATCGAAATGATATGTTGATCTCAATAGGAATTTGCTTAGTTTTTTCTTTCTTATTAATCATAACACCTCCTCTTGTTAATCTAAAATTGTCACCGCTATACCATCTTATTGATGATCAAGGTGTACATGTTATATCGTTTTGGGGATTAAAAAAAAGATCTATAGAATGGAGTGAGGTAAATTTTCAAATTAAAAAGCAAAAGGTCTATCTCTATGAATCAAATGGTGAATGCATTTTCAGTCTAGGGATATTTAAGTCAATCAGAAACCTGGAGCAAATAATTCAATTTTTAAATGTTGAACATCCTGATTATGGAGAATTGATAAAATTTAAGAATTCTGCATGTGCTCAATCTGGATAAGTAGAAATAAAATGCTCAAAAGCGAATTAGTTCTTAATATTGGTCCAATCATGCGAGCGGTTCGAAAATATTCAAATCTTCAGCAATGGGAGTTTGCCGAAATTCTTGGATCTTCTCAAGCAATGATCTCAAAAATTAAGAACCAAACTCATGAGCCAGAACTCATACTGTGGTTTAGATTTTTGGATGCTTTCAATATAAAAGATACTAAATGCTTTTTAAATAATTCAATCGAACTTGATGAAACCCTCTTTGATATATTAAAATCAAATGGTTCTTATCTTGAATATAATAAGAGGTTCCAACACACCTTTCGGGACAATCTGCGTTTTATTTCAATAAGAAATTTTTCCAAGCGAAGCAATTGTTCACCAACCTCGCAAGAAAATTCAATATGAACTTTGGTCTGACTTATTAGGTGTTGAAGGTTTTCAATTACACTGAGCGACCCGAAAGGTGTGTTGGAACCTCTGTTTAAAATTTATTCATTCGTTTTGAGAGATTTCATGAAAATTTTTTTAATTATTTTTCTTATGTTAGACGTTTCACTTTTATATGCAGTATCCAGAACTAATAAAAATTCTGAACTTAAAGATAATCCCAATTTGGCAACTAACGTTTTAGTAGGGGTATTGGAAGATGGAAAAGATGGTAGGCAAGTTCTCGTGCCTAAGATTTCGTGGACTGATTTTTTTGAATCAGTTGATATCGGTCCCGACTATGATTTAGAATTAAAGCCCATTAAAAAAGGTATTTCTGGAGACTACTACTTATTTTACTCCCAATCGCTTCAAGGTAATAAAGATACAATTACAAAATCCGATCCTAAGTTAATTCATCCGTTAAAAAATGCTGATGAGCTGATTAAGATTTTTTCTAAAGGCTTTAACGAAGCTGGTAAGTTAAATCCTTCTTGGAAATATTGTCATACGGACAGTGAATGCATTAAGGCAACAAATAACTGCAATAAAAGTTTCAGCATTAATAAATCCTACAAAAAGGAATTTAATATGTTTATGAATGAGAAATCTTTAAAATTAAAGTGTGATAATATAAAAAGTGCAAATCCAACTTTGAAATGCATTAACTATTTTTGCGAATAATACAAATATCTTCTAGCATAGAGTTCCAAGCTATTTTCACACCGATCGGGACTAACAACGTTTATCAAATTGCTACCCGATATGTGAAAATAGGATGGAGCCTCATTTGGAAAAAGATCATTTAATATCAGCTTGTGGAACAAGCAAGTCCTCCAGAAAAAAAGCTGAAAGTTCTGAGCGACTCGACAATCCGGCCTTTGCATAGATGGCCATAGACTGAACTCTTGCTGTTTTTTCAGTCGTGTGGCGAACACTGGCAACTTCTTTAAGGCTTAGTCCTTTTAGTAACAAAAAGGCCACTTCTTTCTCGGCCGCGGTTAATCCCCATTTACAAAGTTGCTCGTCGATTGCACTCGATAATCCATCTATATATTTTCGGGATTCTTTCCTCCAGTTTTCTGCTTCAATACGGAAATGAGAAAATTGTTGGTTAGTTTCGTTAAGACTTTTTTTTGTTCTGAATGAATCTCTAAGAATAAAGAAAATACCAAAAAGTGAAATGAAGCCGACTCCACCTTCAAGCATGAGATGCCAGATCTCAACTCCTTCTTTGAAGTCACCTATAATATCAGCGGTAACGAGTAAAAAAACAGAACTTAAAATACTGACTAAAACCCATCTTTCATTTTGATTCATAACAGGCCCCTAATCATCATCGGCTTGATCGTCATTCTTTTCATTTTCCTTTCCATCATACGCATCTTCGTTTTCGTTTTCACCTAATTGAAGTGTTTTTCCCAAAAAATATAATTTTTGATTATTGGAATCATAGTTTTTATAAAGATAGTTTCCGTAAGTGCCCATCAGTACAATTATTAAAAATGCAATGACTGGCCTTTGATTTGTAATACCGAATTCTTCGGACACATGAGATTTTTTACCTGTAATCATTGTGAGTGCTATACCATCTTGATGTCTGATCGCGTGCAGGGCCACTCCTGCAATATGAAAAAGAGCAGTAATTAAAAATAAGTTTGCAAAGAGCTCATGAATATCTTCAAAGGTTTCTTTTTGGCCAGAAGTCATTAAATAGCCTGTAACCGCTAACATTAATGCCGATATAAACATTATGACGGTTGACCAACTCGACGCTGGATTATGTCCAATCCAACGTTTCTTATCACCGGTGAAAACACCTTTTACATAGCTCATTAGGTTGGCAGGATGTAAGGCAAATGAACTAAAACGAGCATAGCAAGTTCCCGCAATACCCCAGATAATTCTCAGGAGTGTTAATCCTCCCAATAAAAAACCAACTATCATGTGAATTGAAAAAAGGGGATTTTCATCATCGAGGGTCTTAGCAACGATAAATGACGTTGCAAACAGGACAACAAATGCCCAGTGAAATATCCGTGTTGGTAAATCATATATTAATCGTTTGCTCATAAAATTCTCCTTGTTCATTCAAGACTGGAATCAAAGTCGTTTAAAAGCTATTGAGCTTATGTCCTATGGCCACTTTTTCAATAGTTTAGGTCTTTTGAACAATGGTGATTTAAGAGTCGCGCTCTTAAAGTTTTTATGCAAACAGATTTTCTGTTTCAATCATCAAGGAGCATTGTATGCGTAACTCTCTACTAATTTTCACAAGTCTATTCATGATCTCCGGGGCGGCCTTTGCTAAAAAAGACTGCACTGATCGGCCAAAAGAAGAGTGGATGTCAGAGGCCGATTTTAAAAAGAAAGTTGAAGAAAAAGGGTACAAAATAAATAAATTCAAACAACCAGGCACTTGTTATGAAATTTATGGATTAAATGCTGAAGGCAAAAAAGTTGAAATTTATTTCAACCCAGTAGATGCATCAATCATAAAAGAAAAGTAATTTCAAAACAGGCACAAACGTTGATTTCGTTTGTGCCTCGCTATTATTTAAGACGAGTATTTAAAAGTTCTTTCGTGGCCAGTAAAGCATCAATCCAAGTGAAAATTCCGACAAGTTTTCCATTGTCTTCAACGAGAACACATCCATATTTATGTTCTGCCATATCTTCTAAAACACTATCAAGTCGTGTCTCGGGTGAAACTTTATAAGGATTTGGAGTGAAGCAATCATACACTTTTAGTTTTTCGATATCGAAGCCTTTCAAAGAACGCATCAGAGTAACGTCGCTGAGTGAGAGAATTCCATCAATTTTTCCCTGATAAAGAACAGGAAGATGGCGAATATGGTTTTTTTGCATGAGTTCTGCTGCTTTCAATAATGGCTCATCCTTCTCAATAGAGAAGGGAACAGTCGTCATATATTTTTCGACCTGCGGAATTGGTTTTGTCATGATTGTCCTCCTAGTTTGTTTTTAACGTTTTCAAATATGATTTGATATCTTCAAGTTCAGATGAATTGAATTTCTCTTTCCATCCTGGCATATCTCCTTGCCAATTAGAAATGCTAATAAAGAAATCGAAATCAGGTACCTCTTGAACGAGTTTTTGTAAATTAATAGGAGAACTTTTCTGCTCAAGTGCTTTAGGTCCATTGCCTTTTCCACTTTCGCCATGACAAGCAAGACAATGATTGATGTAAAGAGTTTTTCCACGTGAAATTGACGCTTCATCAGGTATTTTTACAACGGCCTTAGTACTGAGTGGAATAATACCGTGTCTGATCGTTTTAGATTCACTATGCAATTGTCGGTATCTCTCTTGAGATTCAACATTGATCCGGGAACAAGAGACACTCATAATGAGCAGTGCACTTAACACTAATATTTTCATGTTAATCCTCCTTAAGCTACTCTAAGAGTAAGTTAGAGCACGCATTCTAAATATGATTTAGGTCAGGAAGTGGGAGTTTATCACCGCTTGGGAATTTAGAAAGGTGGAGTTTTCGTTAAGACTCCCTTTAGGAACATGAGATCAGAGAAGTCTTCATCAACATATCCAGTCGCCATGAAAATATTTGTGTAACCATTCTCATGAAGATGTTTGGCAACAATTTCACCGGGTGTTTGATTTCTGCCAAGATCAGAATCAATATAGAAAGTGACATCTTTATGCAAACTGGTTAGATCAATGTCGTTCAAGGAACTGGCAGTTATAAGCTCTATTCCATTTTTTCGAGCTGAAGCCGACCAAGTTAGTTTAACCAGTTCGTCGTCATCAATGAGGACAGCTTTTTTCGAAGCTTCAATCAAAGGAATTGAGATCTCAATCTTCGTTCCTAATTTTTCAGTTGAATCAATCACAAAATTTCCTCCCCAGGCCTTGAGCGTTTCCGCACAATGAGTGAGGCCCAGACCGGATCCTTTGTTTTTAGTTGTTAGATTTTGCTTACCAATCTTAGAGATGATATCTGCCGAAATCCCATGACCATTGTCGATAATCTGGATTTTTGCCTCATTTCCATTCGCGGAAAGTTTAAGCGAAATATGACCTGCTTCAGCTTCTATTGAATTGTTAATCAAGTTAGAAATAATTCTTTTAAATTCCATTTCATTAATAAGAACGTGTTGCGAATGAGAATCCATTTCCATATTAATATTTAATTGAGGCCGAGATTGAAATTCAATTTGTTTTTCGAAGACGATACTTTCCAATGAATTTTTTAAATCGATTTGTGAGAGGACGAAAGATGATCTTGAATTCTTGAGAAGTGATTCTGCAATCTCATTAATTCTCGAAACAGATTTTTTTAGTAATGCCATTTCATCAGGAGGCAATCCTTTCGAATTTGAAAGAACCGAATCCAGAGTCGCGAGTGGTGATCGAATATCATGGGACATTTGGCGGGCCAAGCGAGTGAGGCTGAGTTCCTGCTCGCGTTTTTCTTCTTCTGCTTTCCTTGTAGATTTAATTAGGGCAGATATCAATATTATTTGCATAACGAAGAAAATGACGAAGAGTTGCTCTACCTCTTTTGGAAGTCTCGTTGTGAAGGACAAATGTATATTATTTGCCTGGGGAATGTGGAGCTCCTGTCGATGCTTTATGATCCCCGTCTTGCAAGTACCTCTCTCCATCTTATAGAAGCTTCTTCCATCTATACTTCCTTCGATACAGACCCAGTTAATGGCCGAGGAGAGTGCGTTTAAGCGGGACGATAATTTCAAAGTATCCATGGAATAAATTTCACGGAAATTCTGATTTTTAAATTCTAATAGGAGCTGTCCGGAATTGATGGCCAAGTAATATCTTAAGAAACCACTGACAAACAGTAGCGTGATAAT
>CAMLRB010000137.1 GCA_946482295.1 uncultured Bacteriovorax sp.
TAACAATGTTTGTAGTAAACATCTCCTTTTTGAACTACTCGCCTTTTTTGAATCCCGTGAAAAGTGAGTAACAAGCGATCTATCATCACGCCCTTTGCTTTAAAAGTGGTCAGGTATTCATCAATTTGCTGAGCACTGTGATCAATAAAAGCGCGTGTTGTATGGAAGTTCGTTACGATGCTGATCTCAGGAATCTTCACGCGCTCTTTGATGACATGAGCAAGACCATCAATGCCGGAAGCGATTGTTGATTCAGAGTATTGGGGGAACATTGGTATTATTTTTAATTTAGTCGCTGGGTTTGGATCTTGTTCCCAGGCATCCCAGACGTCACTCACACGTGGAGAGGACAACAAAAAAGCATGATTGACTTCAACTTTAGGAGAGCGGATAAATCCTCTCACTCTATCAGCGAAATCTTTGGTGATCGTCAAAAGCGGAAAACTCTTTCCATCCCAGATACGGCGATACAGTCGGGCCGAATTTTTAGGTCTAAAAGGCAATACAAACAAATAAAGAATGGTCTTCCAAAGTAGTGGGTTAATATCCACAACTCGTGGATCTACCAAGAATTCTCTCAAAAAAGTGCGTACGTCTTTCACTTCAGGACTCTTTGGGGACCCTAATTGGACAAAAACGACCTTGGTTTTTCCTTCACTCACGGCTTTCTTCCTTTTGGTTTATTTGCTATAAGAGAGTATTATCAAATGTGTACGAATTCGACTATGGGAATAGGTATGAAAAAGCTTAGACAGGCCCCTAAATCTAAAACTGCAACCAGAGCTTCTGAGCTCTCTGATTTCGTTTTAGGTGAGAAGGAAACCCACTACCCTACAACATACTCTCCAGACGTTCTAGAGGCCTTTTCTAACAAGAATCCGGGCAAGATTGCATGGACGACTTTCGTGTGTACGGAATTTACGTCTCTTTGTCCAAAAACAGCGCAACCGGACTTTGCAAAAATCTTTATCAACTACATTGCTGACAAAACAATGGTTGAATCGAAGTCACTGAAGCTCTATCTTTTTAGCTTCCGCAACCATGGCGATTTCCATGAAGATTGTGTTCAAAAAATCTGTGATGACCTCGCTAAATTAATGAAGCCTCATTACTTGGAAGTCGTTGGTGAATTTACACCTCGTGGTGGAATTGCCATTTTTCCATACGCGAGCATGTCTTCAAACGATAAAAAGTTTGTGGCCCTCCGAGAGCAGCGTATGATGAATTATGCTCCAGGAAAATATTCAATGGAGCTTTCTCGACTTTACTAATTTTCAATTAAAAAAGGAAACTTATATGGGTATCGGATTAACAGAAGGTCTTCTCATCGCGGCCATCGCCATTCTTTGTTTTGGTGGAAAAAAAATTCCTCAGCTTGGACGCACTCTTGGTGAATCAATTAAAGGTTTCAAAGAAGGGATGAAGGAAGAACCAAAAGATAATGATAAAAAAGACACTTAAGCTTTTTTAGTTCCGCTCATTTCATCTACCATTCTTAAAACAAGGGCCTGATCTCTAGGCACATCATCTTTTAACTGAAAGCACGCATGCACTAAATCTGAATAACTCGCATTAATACCTTTTTGGTGCAAGAGAAAATGAGCGTATCGTACGGCACGATCAACAAGTTTATTATTGCTCGCTCGAACCCACGTCATCAAGTTCGATTCATATCGCCCCATTCGTCCCATGATCAGCGTCGAGAGGTTATTCATAAGAATTTTCAGGACTAAATGAGCTGAGAGAAAATTCAACTCGCCTAGTGGAAGATTTTTTTGAATGTCACCCAGTTTGAATTCAATGGCATTGTTTTTAGGATTAAAAGTGATCACAAAATGATGATGCGTTTTCGGTAAATATTTTGTTCTGTGTTTTGTGAGTTGAGCTGAGAAATCAAATCCCATCAAACGTTCATAGGTTGTTTGATCAGTGATTTCTCTCCAATGGAAACAACGAGGCTCTCTTCTTAAGAGATCATACCAAGCTTTTTTGGATTCTTCGACTTGGCGGAAATACAAATATGAAAGCGATGGATTTTTTATATCGTCTTGTTGGTTTTCAAATGGGTAGAGACTAAAAGTCGGTGAACGCTCAGTCGTATCAGTGAGTATGCTAATTCCTAAATACGAGTCCGTTTCATAAAGAATGTACTCTCCACGCTTATAAATTTCACTCTCTTCTTTAATAAAAGGTGAGAGAAAATTAAAGTCACAGCTTTTTACAAAATCGATCATGCGAAGAGCTTCTTTCTCCATCTCGGTATAAGTCTGGTCAAAATACCAAAGACATAATCCTACACTGTACATGAGGATTGTCGTCGCTTGCATGCGAGTACTTCCTGTCAGGGCCATGGGGCCAACTGAAAGGTTAATTTTTTCGATGCGGGGATTTTTTATCACTTCTTTCGAGCGTTCTGCAGTGGTGATCAAAATGTCATCAGGATTACAATAAAGGAAAAAAGGCGCTCGATGAGAGATGCGAGAAGCGGCCTGGGTGGCGCCAATCACAAAAGGTGTTTCTCCCCCTTCCGTTGTTGAGATGAGAAGATCTCCGTCTTTAAAACCTAGTTCTAAAAGCTGGCGCTCACCGAACTCCGGATAGTCTTCAAACTTTTCTACCGAATGAATGAGAGCGACATCACCACCGGCCATAAAACTCACAATGCGATCTTTTAATTCAACATTATTTTCTCTTTGATGACGCCAAATTGTTTCTAGCGCAAGAGAAAGTCTTCCCGTTGCTCCACAGCCGCAAAGATAAATGTTATTTCCTGATTTAAGTGTGTCTTCAATGCGCTCTTTTAAAAATTTCAACGCAAAAAGAGAGCTCTTCACTTTTGTAAAAACATCGAGATCAATTTCTTTAATCGTATTAATGGCCTTCTCAAGATTTGATTGAGCGTCCATTGAAAGCGTTACTGTCTTGGGGTGGGGAGTTTCTGTGGGAAGATTTCCGAGACGAAATTGCTGAGAAATTTTTAAGAATTCATTCGCGAGTTCTGTGCGGGTTTTGCGCTTTTGTTCATCCATGATTAAAGCTAGGCCTTTGTGTGAAATTAATTTTTCAAGTCATTTATAATTCTCTTCATTATTTCATCCAGGTCAAATGGTTTTAAGATAAGCGCCCTTCCCCCTTGATCGCGTAATTCACTTTCATTTAATTCAAGTGCTCCAGTCAGCAAATAAAAGTAGGGCATGACTTCGTAATGTGCCTTTAGTTGACGAAGAAGCTCAAGTCCGCTCATTTCAGGCATCTGAGAATCTGAAATAATAACTTTAATTTGAGGATGTTCTCGACAGACATTGAGGGCCTCAGTGGCCGATCTTGCAGTGATGAGTGAAAATCCTGGGATCGCAAACATCTCTTGATACATGTCCAGTAAATCCTGGTCGTCATCCACTATCAATATCTTTTGGTTGCCTTGCAAATGTCCCCCATTGTTGTCTCAACATATTCTAGGGTGAAAAATCAACGATAAAATTTTCTTGAGAATCAGGCCGGAACTAGATGGTTTTAAAGGGCATAAAAAAAGGAGACTCGAGGTCTCCTTTTAAAAATTGGCCAAGTTTTGAGGCACAACTTAATAAATTATTCAATAATTTCAAGAACTGAACGCTTCTTTAACTTAGTCGAAGCAGCATTGAGAATGGTTCTTAAAGAACGGGCCGTACGTCCCTGCTTTCCAATAATTTTTCCCAAGTCAGTTTTATCTACTTTCAGTTCGATAACCGTCGTTTGTTCACCAACAATTTCATTCACTGAAACAGCTTCTGGCATATCTACCAGTGCTTTACTCACGTAACTAATAAGGTCCTTCAACTCGCTCACAACAACCTCCAAAAAGCCTAAAACTACCTAAGACAATCTTGGTAATTAAAGAGCGATTTTTTGGTTTCTAAGAAGAGTTCTCACTGTATCAGAAAGAGTTGCCCCTTTTTCTACTAGTGCTTTAAGACGATCTACTTTTACGTTTTTTAGTGAAGTAGCATCGTGTGGATTATATTGGCCAAGTTTCTCTAGGAAACCACCATCTCTTGATTTACGAGAATCAGTTACAACAATTGTATAAACAGGATCGTTCTTTCTTCCACCGCGTGAGAGTCTAACAGTTAACATCTAAAAATCTCCTCAAATTGAACATCAGCTCTTATAAATAGCATTTAACTTTTTGATCATAATTACGAACAAAAATAAAAACAGATAAAACTAAATAAATCAAACGGCTTAATTAGTCAAACTTTAAGTCATTAAAAATAGCCTTTTCCCCAAGGACCTTTACCCGATTTTTCCTTCTTTTTTCCCTGGTCAGCAAAAGGATTCATGGCGTTAGGGTCAGCTCTAAATCCTTTCTTTTGACCAAGGCCTGGCATTCCTGGCATTCCGCCACCGTTCATCATGGCGGAAAGACCTCCCATCATTTGCTCCATTTGTTTGAACTTACCTAAAAAGTCGCGCACAGAGTCTTCACTGTTGCCTGAGCCCGAGGCAATTCTTTTCAAACGGCCATCTTTGATGAGTTTATAATTTTGGCGTTCTTGTTTCGTCATTGATGAAATGATGACTTTCATTTTTTTCATTTCATTTTCTGCTGGAGATAGATCTCCAATCTGGCGAAGCATTCCGCCCATTCCCGGAATCATTTTAAGAATGCTCGTCATGCTTCCAAGAGAGTTCATCATCTCCATTTGTTTCATGAAATCATCAACGGTGAACTTTCCTTTTTGGAAGTTCTTCATCATGCTTTCAGCATCTTTTTCATCGATTGTTTCTTGTGCTTTTTCAACGAGAGAAACAACGTCTCCCATATCAAGAATACGTTTTGCTAAACGATCAGGATGAAAGAGTTCGAGGTCTTTCATCTTTTCGCCCATAGAGACGTAACGAATAGGAACACCAGTTACGTGTCTAATTGAAAGGGCCGCTCCACCCTTAGCATCTGAATCCATCTTAGAAAGAACGATTCCGGTTACACCAATGGCATCGTGAAACGCTTTAGAGACGTTTACGGCCTCTTGTCCAGTCATAGCATCTGCCACCATCAAGACTTCAGGTTTTTGAGATTCAAGAGCGATTTTAACTTCTTTTAACTGCCCCATGAGTTCTTCATCAACATGCAGACGTCCTGCCGTATCGATGATGACGACAGACTTGTGACGTTTGCGAGCTTCTTCCATAGCGGCAAGAGCTATTTCTTTCGGGTGAAGATTGAGATCAGAATCAAAAATATCGACACCAATTTGGCCCGCGAGAGTTTGAAGCTGAGCTTTAGCGGCCGGACGAAACGTATCCGCTGGAACCAATAAAACGTCTTTTTTCTTTTTATTTTTTAGGTGAAGGGCCAGTTTTCCAGAGAACGTCGTTTTCCCCTGCCCGTTTAATCCGACAACTAAAATAGGAACAATTCCTGGACGCTCCAGATTGATTTCTTCGTTGGCATCACCCATGATTTTTGCAAGTTCATCATGCATGATTTTAACAAATTGCTCACCTGGATTTACTCCGCGGATAACTTTTTCACCTAATGATTTTTCTTTAACAGAGTTCACAAACTCTTTAACAACTTTGAAATTGACGTCAGCTTCAAGGAGAGCTGTACGAACATCTTTCAATGTTTCTTCAATATTTTCTTCTGTGATTTTTGATTTTCCCTGGATCGTTTTAAACGCATTAGAAAATTTTTCACTGAGTATATCAAACATGATCTTTCCTTATTCTATTCTACAACTGGACATTAAATTTTTTAGCAATGATCGATCGGCAGTCGTCTACTTTGCTCGCAAGCAACGGAGTCATTTTTTTAAACTGCTCAAGATTTCGGCCACTATACCAGAGCGCACCGATGACATCTACTCCAAATGCACTTGCCCCTTCAATATCTGAGAGACTATCACCAATATGAACGATGTTTTCTTTCGGATAACCCCCACTCACATGAATGAGCCCTTGGGGATGAGGCTTTGAAAGGCCGTCATCGTAGCAAAAGATATTTCCAAACAACGGAGCAATTTCCAATTTTTTTAGACTATTGATCGTTGAGGCCCGAGGACGTGCTGTCCAAATGGCCAGCTCAAAACCTAAATTCTTTAGATCGATGAGAAGATCGCGGACTCCAGGAAACAACTGAAACTCACGGAAATCGGTATTAACCAATGTACCATCATGATCCCATATGATCAGACCGCGATTTTCTTTGTAGTTATGATCTTTTTGACCGTGAATATTTTTTTGATCCATTACTCACTCATTGACTAGGTGTCCAAGGCTTGCTACCTAAGAGGTTCAAACACCAGGCGAAATCATGACAAATAATGGCCCATTTAGTACGGAACTTCAAAAAAAAATCGATCTCTTGAAAGCGCGTCGTAAACCTGTGCGCCTCGGAGAAATTCAATTTGATTCACCACTCTTATTAGCGCCTATGTCTTCAATCTGCACAGCTCCCTTTCGTCGCTTGATGGAAGACCTCGGCGCCGGTGGAACTGTTTCCGAACTTATATCTTGTCACGGAATCAATTACAAAAATGTACGTACGCGTGAAATGTTAAAAATCGATCCGAATGAAAAAAATATTGGACTACAACTTTTTGGTGAAGGAGCAGAGGCCATGGCCCAGGCCGCAGTTGTGGCGGAAGAATTCAATCCAAAATTTATCGACATCAACATGGGTTGCCCGGTTAAAAAAGTTGTTGGAACAGGAGCAGGATCTTCACTCCTAAAAGACACATCTACACTTGGACATTTTTTTTCCACGATAAAAAAATCAATTAAAGTTCCCCTCACTATTAAGATTCGTATTGGATGGGATCACGATTCCATCAACGCTATGGAAGTTATTCACATCGCCCGAGAAGAGGGTGTGGAATTCGTCGCCGTTCATGGTCGCACTCGCTCTCAGCAATATACAGGGCAGGCCAATTGGGATTTCCTTGAGCATCTGGGCGAAAAAGCTCCGCTGGATATTATCGGCAACGGAGATCTCCATACGGCCACACTCGCACGAAAAAAAATGGACACTACAAAATGTCAGGCCTTGATGTTAGGACGTGGTCCTCTTCGCAATCCTTTTCTTTTTCTTGAGCCCTACATTGAAGAAGGAGACAACATCGACTTCACTCCAGAAGACTATTACGAAGTTTTGGAAAAATTAGTTGATTATTCTCGCCCCTATGCTCATACCGATCACACTTTACTCATTTCGGTTCGTAAGCATCTCATCTGGATGGCCGCAGGTTTTAATAATGTAGCTCCATTCCGCGAGAAAATATTCAAGACTCCGGATCTTGATGAAACGATGAAAATTTCAGCAGACTTCTTTTTGACCATGACAGAAAAGAAAAAGCGTCTTACGGACCATGACTCCTTCATGACTTCAGGCCACGGCTAAAATCCGCCTCAAAATTCTGTCAGCTCCTCACTAAACACTTATAGAGTTTAAAGGTGGTTAGTCTAACTTCGTTTAATACTTTAGTATTTCAGTAAACTTCCGATAAGATAAATGATGTTTATGAAAGCAAAGCCTATTCGCACCTATTCACTCACAGCTTTTCTCCTTACGGGAGCGATGACGGTTTATGCCAGCGAAGATCCTTCGCCAGAGCGAAGCATGCCTGAGAAAAGAGCTCTTGAGACAAAAGCGTCTGCACACTCCTACATTGCTCACAGAACCCATTTTTGTAACGAAGAAAATCCCAACGGGGGAAAGAGCCTGTTAGAGGCCTTGAATGCCGCTAATAGTGATTCTCAAAGAACGATCGACAAATTGAAGGCCGAAATAAATGAACACTCGGCGTTCGTCACTATTCTCGATAGTACAGTTAAAGCAAAGACCGTACATTTTGATAGTCTCGACAAATTGGCCAAAGGTACAGGCAATGAGCAGGCCGTTATTCAAAACTTTAATCAAGCGCTCAATACGGCAGTTCTACTATCTGCCGTGCAATCAATCACAGAAACGACTCAAGAAAAATTCGATCCCGAAGCTTTTAAGATATCAATGTGTGAAAAGCTTAAAGACACGAGAGCTTGCGGTCTTTTTACACAGTATTTTTCTTCCAATAGAACATCACTTAATTTTTTAGCTGAAGCTTACGGAATGGCCAAAGATAAAACCAATCTCCGTATGCATTTAAGCAATCATTTAAAAGTGAAACCAATTCTCACTCCCCAAATGATGTCAACTTTGATGAAAGATAATCCAAAGCTGAGTTCATTCATGCAGCAGACAGATGCTGAAGAAATGATGAGTTGTTTAGACTCTGAAAATAAATCACGTTCGGCCAGAGAATGTCAGACTGTTCTCGCCAAAGATGAGAACAAAAAACTTATTGAGGCCGTGAAAAAAGAAGGTCAGCAACTGCAGGAAACATTGGCGCCACTCACAAATGAAATCCAAGCTTCATTGGCCCAATCGCATGCGGAACTTGCCTCTCAACAAAAATTAATCTCAGAAAATGCTAAGGCCTCTGCCGATAAAGACCAAAAGTTGAAGAAGGCCTACGCTGAAGAAACTTTAAAATGCCGCAATCAAGTTAATGCCATTATCAAAAATTCTCATCGTCGAAATGAAATGCTTGAAAGCTGTAATGTGGCAAAAAACAAAGAAGACGTGGACGCATACTTAAGAAATGTCTCTATCACTCTCGTGAAATTAAAAAATGCACAGGCCGCAAACAACTATAGAGACATCGAACATGTTAAAGCTTACCTTCTCAAAAAATATCTCTGTCAGTGTGCTAAAGATAAACAGGTTAAGCTTGTCGATCAATCGACTTGTTACAACGTCAGTGATGTAAGTGCTGTAGACACAGTTCTAGCTTTAGAAGGGAACGTGGGTAAGGCCATAGATTCGATGCGATTTGGAGTGGGTTTCACGCTCGAAGATAAATGCGCTTCCGCTCCTATTGAAGTAGTCAAGGCCTGTGAGCGTGAAATTCCAGGTGATGGAATGAAGCGTGCTTGCGCCATTGCTAATTCTGAAAAAGTCGTCGCTCAAAAAAATGAAAATCGCGATAGAGAATGGAAAAAAATTACAGATGAAAATTATGTAAGACGCGATCCTTCTACAAAAAGAGGTTATACACTCACACCTAAGAAAAAAACCTGGGAACTTGTCGCTGAAGGTATGGCCCCAGTGATCCCAAGCATAGTCCCTGTTTGGTTTTCAAATTTTCAAATCAAACAAAATATCAACATGCTCACCCAACAAGCATTGGCCGAAAAACAGTATTATCACAACATCGATATCTACAATAAGTCACCATGGATGTATGGATACCCTTATTTTCAAGGGAACTTCTTCCCTACTGGAGCAACGGGAACAACAGGACAAACGACTTCCAACCCTGGATACAATTTCGGAAATCCGTTTACAACGCCTTAACAAGTAGGCATTTTCAAAAAAGCTAGAATTCGGCACTTACCTGATATTTTTGTACAACCTTATTAGTATTCAAGACTTAGAAATTCACTCGGAAAAACCTCAAAATCACCTCAATTTCACACTCAGGCGCGGTAAAATATTCCTTATACACGC
>CAMLRB010000138.1 GCA_946482295.1 uncultured Bacteriovorax sp.
AGCGACTCATTTTTTTTACCGACGCTCACCTGATGTCGGATATTGTGGCCAACAAACTTTTAAAAGTTCTCGAAGAGATGCCGGAGTCCATCGCGCTTTTTCTTTTGGTGCCTGAAGGGGAATCACTTCTTGCGACAGTGGAAAGCCGGTCAATTAAACTAAGACTGCCTAAAAAAGCAGAAAGCTCTTCAATTGAGGACATCACCTATTCCTCGGTTTTTGAACTCATCAATGATTTAAAGTTGAGTGAAGATTCATATCAGACCGAAAAAAAATTTATTGAACAGACTCTCGCCCGCTTTTTGGGACGAACTCCTAGCTATACGGAATGTGCCGACAGGCTTTTGAATTTAAAACACTATAGCGAAAGCGCTGAGTACAATAACGCAAAGGCCTCGCGTCTCAGTCTGCTATTTTCCGAATAAGTTTCGTTTTGACATACTGCCATGAGCAGTGACAAATCACATTAATCACGTAGAATTAAACCATTAATTAAAAAAGTATTGGATACTTAATATATGCACCCGACTGGAACAACAGAGTCTAACGTTACAGCAGACGAATTAGACAAAATTATTGATACGCCTCTCATTATTGAAAATGACAACGAAAGTGATGATGGAGAGGACTCTGAACATACAGCTAGCAATCATGATGAAGTGACGGCCGACGCTGATGAAAAAGAAAATTCGCGTTTTAAAGAAGGCGAAGTCTTAACGATGATTCGTGTCCGATTTCCTGGAAATGCTCGTTCATTTCCATTTCTCATTGGTAAGAGAAAATTCGCTTACGGCCAAAAAGTTCTCGCGATGTCAGATCGTGGGATGACTGTTGGTTATATCAATTCATTCCCTTATGAAATTCCCTTTAATAAGCAGATGCTTCCTATTCGCTCAATTGCCAAAGTCGCATCGGCCGAAGATATTCGTGCTCAGGTTGAGTTCCGCGATTCAGAGAAAAAAGCTGAAGTCATTTGTTTAAACCTCATTGATAAATACAAGTTGGATATGGTTCTCACTCATGTTGAGTTCACACAATTTGGAAAAAAAGCAGTGTTTTATTTCAATGCACCCGCTCGAGTTGATTTCCGAGATCTTGTAAAAGATCTGGTTTATGAACTTAAAATGCGTATAGAACTTCGTCAGATTTCTGTTCGAGATCGTGCGGCCGCAATTGGGGCCATCGGCGCGTGCGGACTTCAAACGTGCTGTTCTTCATTTCTGAAGAACTACGGAAACGTCTCTATTAAGATGGCAAAAAATCAAAACCTCGCCCTTATTCCTACGAAACTCAACGGAGTTTGTGGGCAGATTAAATGTTGTATTAAATACGAAGATGATGTTTACACAGATAAGAGAAAGAATCTTCCTCGTGAAGGTTCATTCATTAAAGTGGCAAACGGTGATCGCGGAAAAGTCACTAAATTGCATATTCTTATTGAGCAATTTGAAATGCTCACGGATGCTGGAATTAGACGAACATATTCTGTGAATCAGTATAATGGAAAAGATTCTGACTTAGGATCTGAATACCGTTTCCCAGAGAGTTTTGAGCACATTACAAATGAAACATCGACTGTCATTGGTCTATCCCTAGAAGAGAAACTGGCCGCTGATAAATTCATGGAACATAATGTAGTTCAAACTTATGAACGTAATCTTGAAGGCGCGGATCTACAAAAAGCTCGCAACAATGAAGACTTCGAAGAGTTCGTTGATGACGAAAATCCAGAAGTGATCGTTGCACCTGTCTTGGAAAACAAACCTTCTCAACAGCAGCAAGGGCAACGTCCACAAGGGCAACGTCCTCAACACAATAATCAAAATCGTCAGCAGAAAAATGCTCAACAAGGCCAACAACAGCAAGGTGGCGGTGGCGGCGGTCAAAACCGTAATCGCAATAGAAACCGCAATCGCAATCGTGGACCACGTCCAGATGGCAATAAAGGCGGCGGCACTCCCGCAAGCTAATCGTAAGAATGCTCCAATTGGAGCATTCTCACTAGTCCTGAAAATTAAAAAAAAGACTACCTGTTAAAAATCACAGTTCTTCGGTGTACGTGGAAAAGGAATAACATCACGAATGTTATTCATCCCCGTGATGTACATGAGTGCACGTTCAAAACCTAACCCAAATCCTGCATGAGGTACTGAACCGAAGCGACGAAGATCTAGATACCACCAAAGTGGTTCTTGATTCATCCTCATTTCATCCATACGTTTTGTGAGTTTTTCGAGGTTGTCTTCACGTTGAGAGCCCCCAATGATTTCACCGATGCCTGGAACAAGAATGTCCATCGCGCGAACTGTGCGTTGGTCCTCATTGAGCTTCATGTAGAAAGCTTTGAATTCTTTTGGATAATCAGTCACGATCACTGGCATTTTAAAGTGAACTTCTGCAAGGAAGCGCTCGTGTTCAGTTTGAAGTTCTGATCCCCAAGTTGTTGGATACTCGAATTTTTTTACTGTTGGATCAACCTTCGAGAGAATGTCCATGGCCTCTGTGTAAGTAATACGAACAAATTGTGAATCACGAACGTGTTTTAAAACGTCCATGTGGTTTTTATCAACAGTGGCATCTTCACGTGAGTACAAGAACTCTAACTCTTTTGGAGCGTGTTCAAGTGCGTATGAGATGAGATATTTGATGTAGTCTGTGGCAAGACCTGCGATCTCATCGAGGTCAGCGAAGGCCACTTCAGGTTCAATCATCCAAAACTCTGACAAATGTCTTGTCGTATTTGAGTTTTCAGAACGGAAGGTTGGTCCGAAAGTATAAACAGAACCTAATCCCATGGCGTAACACTCGCCTTCGAGCTGACCAGTTACTGCAAGGAAAGTTTCTTTTCCAAAGTAGTCGCGAGAAAAATCGAGTTTACCCTCTTTCGTTTTTGGAGCTTTGGTAATGTCAGAGGCCATTTGAGAAACAGTAAACATTTCTCCAGCACCTTCAGCATCAACACCAGAAATGATTGGTGAGTTTAAATAGAAAAAACCGCGATCAGAGAAAAATTTGTGAGTCGCCATCGCCAGATGGTGACGAACGCGCATAACGGCGCCAAAAGTATTTGTTCTAATTCTTAAGTGAGCTTGCTCTCTTAAAAATTCAAGAGATGTTGCCTTCTTTTGTAGCGGATAACTTTCATCAACACGCCCGATGATCTCAACTGATTTTGCCTGCATTTCAACGTTTTGGATTTTTCCTCCACCCATTACGAGTTTTCCAGTAATAGAGACGGCACTTCCAGTAAGAAGACCAGCAACATCTGCATAGTTTGGAAGAACTTCATCAACGATGATTTGAATGGAGTCTTGGCACGAACCATCGTTCAATACAACGAATGAGAATTTCTTTGAATTACGAACTGAACGAATCCAGCCTTTCACCGTTGCTTCTTGATCGACGATTTTTTCAGAGAGAATTTTTTTTACACTTAAACGAGACATAAATATTCCTTAACTTATTTAACTAAAATGTTTTTGATTGATGTGACTTGCTCTTTTCTGAGGCGTGCTCCGAATTGAGTAACAAGAGTTGATGAAGCAAGACAACCAAGCTTAGCTGCTTCAGCATACCCTAGGCCATGAGTTATTCCATAGAGCATTGATCCTGCAAAAAGATCTCCTGCACCGTTTGTATCGACTGCAGTCACTGGCATGGTCACAACGTGAATCTCTTTTTTTCCATCAAAAACGAAGGCCCCTTTAGGTCCAAGTGTTATGGCAAAAGTTTTGGCAACTTTTTTTAAGGCCTCAGCCGCTTCTTCTACCGTACTCGCTTTTGTGAACGCCATGGCCTCTGCTTCATTACAGAAAAGTAGATCAACTCCACTACCAATCATTTCTTTCATGCCATCAGCGAAATAATTAACCATGTTCACGTCAGAAAATGTGAGAGCTGTTTTAACACCATTTGCTTCTGCGATCTTTTTTGCTTTAACCGCAGCTTCTTTTCCAGTTGGAGAGGCCACAAGATAACCTTCAATGTAGAGATAAGTAGAATTTTTGAGATGGTCTTCCATCAATTCTTTTGTTGAAAAATTTTGGGTAATTCCCAGGAACGTATTCATCGTACGATCTGCATCTGGAGTGATGAGAACAATACATTTTCCAGTTACACCGCTCTCAAGGGCACCACTCGAAAGATTTGTTTCGACTCCGTTATCCATGAGGTCTTTAAAATAAAAATCCCCTGTTTCGTCACCGGCCACTTTACATGAGTAAAAACTTTTTCCACCCAATTGAGAAATGGCAATCATCGTATTGGCCGCAGAGCCACCGCAAGAACGTTTGTGTTGAACTCCATGGAGTGTATTAATAATTTCACTTTGACGATTTTCATCAACGAGAGTCATTAAACCTTTTTCAATGTTGGCCGCTTTAAGGAAAGTTGATTCAACTTCAAATTCCATATCAACCAGAGCATTTCCAATTCCATACACATCAAATTTCTTTGCCATAACTTACGAGTCCTTTTAAAATAATGGGCGATCCAGTGATTGAATTAGGATAATGAAAAAGTTGAAAAAATGAAACAAAATAAACCCGGAAACAAGAGCGAAACGAGGCTCGTTTACTCCAGCGATGGCTCTCATTTAAAACTTTGTAAAAAATGCGGTGAAGATCCGTGTGAATGTGTTGATTCGCCTTCAGCAGTGGTCACGATTGTTCCTGATAAGGTCACATTGAAATTGAAAATCGAAAAAAATCAACGCGGTGGTAAATTAGTCACCGTGATTCATGAGCTTCCTCACAATCCTACTTATTTTGAAGACCTGGCAAAAAAATTAAAAAATCACTGTGGTACTGGTGGAACTTTTAAAAAAGAAGGAAAACCACAAATTGAATTGCAGGGTGATCAACGAGAAAAGGCCATCATATTTTTAGAAAAGTTAGGATTTAAAACGAAAAAAAGTGGCGGCTAGAAAGATCTTAAGAAAATATTTTGTACATGTCATAGCGAGTGCTTTTGCCTTCGTAGCTTGCAGTTGGATTGGCCTTAATAGGTTCGGCATCTAATGGCCGCTTCACGACGACTCTTTGTTTGGCCGTTTTGAGGGCCCACTCTAAAAAGTCAAAACAATCTGAATCGTCACCCACCATGGCCTTAAAAATGCGCATTTCTTTTCTAGGTAGTGCGCTCTTTTTCTTTTCTGGAGTGGGATACATAGGATCGTAATAAATGACATCGGGTCTTGTTACTTCATCAAATGAATGATCTCTAGCATCTCCAAACTTCAAATCCAGCGAAATCGGAAATCTGCGTAAGGCGTCTTTTAATAAAAGATAAACAGCAGGATGTCGTTCAAAAGAAACCAAACACGTTCCAAAATGAGAAAGTAAGACAGTATCTTTTCCAGTTCCGCACGTTGTGTCCCACACCAGAAGTTTGTTTTGAGAATCGTCGTTTCTCCCCTTTATACCTATTGCTTTAGCAAGCGGTTCTCGTGAAAGAGCGTAGTTTTGTCTCTGATGATAGGCCATGAGTTCTTCCCAATCAAAAGACATGAGACCCAGGTCCGCCGAATGATAAAACAGTTTTCCTTGGGAAAATTCGAGATAATCACACAATTCACAAAGCTTACGCTCTGATTCAATTTCCAGATCAAGCCACTCATTCTTTTGTAGAAAGCTTGGCCAACAAGAATGGTCTTTATCACTGATTTTTATCTTTTTCTTATCATTCATTATTCGCTATTATAGACACAAATTTAGAGCTTTTAAAAGGAATGGTCTCACCGAATGAATACTCCTAAGACATTATCGACAGTAAACTTCAAAAAACTCCCTTACGATCCAACAAAACTTAAGCGTGAATTAACGAAATATTACATTTCATCTACCGAATCAGAACAAAAAGAAATGTTGGCCACACTCGGTTTGAAGGAATTGAAAGACCTCTTCAATCATATTCCGGACAATGTAAAATTTGATTCACCACCCACAGTTACTGAAGAATTGGATTACAATGATCTCATCAATCATATGGAGACCCTCGCTTCAAAAAATAAAGTTAAGACTTCATTTATCGGTGATGGTTTAAAAAATTATAAAGTGAATGAAATTGTTCCTTACGTCTGTGATCTTCGTGGTCTCACAACGGCCTATACTCCTTACCAACCTGAGCGTTCTCAAGGAACTCTTCAAACGTTATGGGTCTATTCTTCAACGCTTTCAATGTTAACAGGATTTGAAGCGATCAATGCTTCTTTCTATGATAGATCAACTACTCTATATGAAGCCATCATGACGGCCACTCGTCTCGTGAAAAATACAAAAACTGCTCTTGTTGCAGGATCTCTTTACCCAGGTGACATTGAAGTATTGAACACTCAAGCTCAATCGACAGGATATAAAATTGTAGTCATCCCAACAGACAAAGAGACAGGTATTATCGATATCAATATCGCTCGTAAAATGGCGATGGAAATTGGATCTGATCTTGCTTGTATCGCCTTTCCTCAAGTAAACAATTTCGGAAATCTTGAAGACGTGCACGCCCTTACAGATCTTTGTACAGAATTAAAGATTCAATCTATTGCGATCATCGATCCGATGTTACTCGCGACTGATGGTCTCATCCCTCCAGTAGAATACGGCTCTCAAAAACAAGGGGCCAACATGCTTGTTGGTGAAGGACAACACTTGGCGATTGGTCCAAATTTTGGAGGCCCGGGTCTTGGGATTTTTGGTATTCGTTATAACGACAAAAATAAAAATGATATTCGTCAAACAGCTGGACGTTTCGTTGGTCGAGCTAAAGACATCAACGGAAAAGAAGCTCTTTGTATGGTTCTTTCAACACGCGAACAACATATTCGCCGTGAGAAAGCGACGTCGAACATCTGTTCGAATCAATCTTTTGTGGCCTCAGCAGCAGGTGCAGCGATTCTCGCTCGCGGTGAAGACGGCATGACTGAAGCGGCCCTCGCCGGAAGAGATTACGCTCTACAAATGGCGCAGGTTCTTACTCAATATAAAGGAGTAAAACTCGCTTTCCCTTCTACGCCTTTCTACAATGAATTCGTGCTTGAGCTTCCAATGAAAGTTTCTGACCTTCAAAAGAAGGCCCAGGCCGCTAATATTCAATTAGGGATTGATGTTTCTGATCGTTTAAAAGATGGTCGCAATCTTCTTCTCCTTTCATTCTTTGATGTTCACACTGATGAAGATCTTGAAAAATTAGAAACGTTCTTTAACAACAATTTTGAAGCTCTTGAAAATGATGATTTCCTTCCAGAAATTCCAGAAAACTTTTTAAGAACAACTCCGGTTGGCCTTCCTTCTTTTGATATTAATGACGTTAAAAAGTTTTATAAGCAACTGGCAGATCTCAACGTCTCTCCAGATGACAACATCTACCCGCTTGGTTCTTGTACAATGAAATACAATCCGTACATCAACGATTGGGCCGCAGGTCTACGTGGATTTACAGACGTTCACCCCCAAGCACCAATTGAAGACGTTCAAGGCTCGCTTGAAATTCTTTTCAACATCCAGGAAATGTTCAAATCAATCACAGGCCTTCCTGCTGTCACAACTCAACCGGTTGCTGGAGCTCAAGGCGAGTTAGTTGGATTGAAATTGTTCCAAGGCTATCACCGCGATAGAGGTGAAGAAAAAACAAGAGACATTCTTCTTATCCCTCGTTCAGCTCACGGAACAAATCCAGCAACAGCAACGATGGCCGGCTTTGAAACGAAAATCGTTGATGGTCACCAATACGGCATCGTGATCATTGAAGCTGATCAAGAAGGACACATTGACTTCAATCAACTTAAACATGAAGTTGAAAAATACAACAAGCGCATCGCTGGTGTGATGGTCACAAACCCAAATACATCAGGACTTTTCGAAACACGCTTCAAGGAAATGAGTGATCTCATTCACGGTGTGGGTGGACTCGTTTATATGGACGGCGCCAACATGAATGCAATTGCTGGATGGATTGACCTCAACAAAATGGGCGTCGATGCTGTTCACAACAATCTTCACAAGACTTGGACAATTCCTCACGGAGGTGGTGGGCCAGGTGACGGTATTGTTGCTGTTTCACATAGACTTGTTGATTATTTACCGGGCATCCAAGTTGTAAAAAAAGGTGACATGTTTGATGTCGTTCGCGCACCTAAGTCAATTGGTTCATTCCACCGTCACGTTGGAAATTTCGCACACAAAGTTCGTGCGTATACCTACATCAAAGCTCTTGGTGGAAACGGAACAAGACAAATGTCGGGTGTGGCCGTTCTTGCTGCCCGATATCTCTACGAAAAATGTAAAACAATTTATCCTTCCCTTCCTGAAAACTGTGAAAATGTTCCACGTATGCACGAGTTCATTCTTACTATTTCAAAAGAAACATTTGAGCGTATTGAAAAAGGAGGAACTCCAAAAGCACAGGCCATCGCAAAGATTGGTAAGTTGTTCCTGGATTTCGGTTTACACGCTCCTACTGTTGCTTTTCCTGAAATCTACGGTCTCATGATTGAGCCGACAGAATCATACAGCAAGGCCGAGCTAGATCGTTTTGTGGAGGTCGTTAGAGCGATTCATACAATGATCAACGAAACCCCACATGTTCTTCAAACGGCTCCTCACTTTACTCCGGTTAAAAAAGTAGATGAAGTTGATGCCAATAAGAACTTAACATTCATGGAAGTTCTCACAAACCTTCCAAAGCTTTATACGAACGCCATTGATCCTATTAAACTTTCGACGATGAATATTGCGGATGTTTGTAGTGAGATTGAAAAAGCGCACGCTGCAAGTAGAAACTAAAAAAAAGGCCCTCGAAAAGAGGGCCTTTTCTATTCTGGCCAATAAAAAGAGTGATTGTCTTCGTTCATTTTTCTAAAAGTCTTTGGATCACGACGAAGTTTTTCTTCTAACGTCTGCCAAATTTTATAAGGTGTTCTCTTCGGATCTCTTAAAATCATTTTAGTCTTCGGTGAAATCTCGACGGCCCCTCTGACAATTCCTTCAGTGAAGGCAACTGTATATTCTTTAAAAGGGTTGATGCGTTTACCATTAATTCTTGCTTGGGCAATTTTTGATCCAAATGGTGTTTTAATCCAATCAATAGTCATTCCTGAAAATGATAATGGCTGTCCAAAGTGAGCGAGGGTTTCACAGACAAGTTTAAGCATTGATCCACTTACTTTCGTAGTGTAAATATTCCATCCGTAAACGTCATTTAACTCAAAAGCACGGGGAATAGAGTTGATCAGATCTCTTCTTGAAATTGTTCCCACTGGATAGTTTTCACCATTCATGCTTGAGACATGCATCGCTACATCAGTGCCTGTTTTTTCTCGAAGAGCATCTGCAATGAAATAGGCCCATTTACGTGAACCGGACTTATCACCTTCTTGAAGTTCACTTTCTGAAATAGTTTCGTTCAGCCAGCCTTCACCATAAATATTGGCCAATTCATCATCGATATCTTGAAC
>CAMLRB010000139.1 GCA_946482295.1 uncultured Bacteriovorax sp.
CATTTGGGGAAAGTGAAAAATCTACAATGCTTAAGATTTTATTAAATGATTAATCGAAGAGTGAAAGCTGTGGTTTCATCGATTCTTTTGCAGAGATGATTTCACGAGTTTCATGAAGAAGAACTTCTCTCTTAGCAAATGAATCTTTGAATGTTTCTATGACGAAAAAACTCATTTCAGGATATTTTTGTTTGAGATCACGCATTTCTTCTGTGATGAGTTCAACGTTTTTATGATCATCATCGCTCATACCGAAGCGGTGATAAGGAGAGTATCCATATTCCACGATGGCCTTCTCCACACTTGCACGGATTGCGTGTTTTTTTAGTTCAGCAACACTCTTTTTAAAATCGTGGTCTCCAAGTTCTAAACGGACTTCAGGATTAGAAACAGGATAAATGCTATGGTAATTGGGATCTGTCGGAAGATAGCCTGATCGAACCATCTGGTTCACGCCATCTTTAATTGTTCGAGGATGATGTCCTCTCGCCGTGATCAGCGACACTGGTCGTTGATTATAAGTAGCGTGATAAAAACAATTCCATGATGGAGCTTTCCACATTGAATCGACATTCATTAAGGCCTTCTGAACGTCTTCGACAAAGCCTTGTTGTTTTCCTGCTTTGACTTCAATTGGATTGAGTTCACGATCGCGAAAGTACCTGAATGATCCATTCTGATCGTTGAAATCCATAAAGTAATCCGCGTAGGGACCACTTACACCAATGTTTTTATTTTCATGAGCAAATTCAGAGCTTGAAAGTGAAACTTCTTCGCCTGTTTTTTTATGGAAGATAATAATGGGAGTTGAGAGGAAAGCGACGTTGTCATCAAAATCGAAAAAATAGAACGAACGACCACCAAGGTGGAAGTTGCGATCTTGCTCACGAGGGATGTTATCAAGTCCGAAACTCAATTGCCCTGGTAGCTGTGGTTGTTTTTTCGTTTTTTTTGCCATCTTCTTTTTATAAATCGGTGATCATCTTCGCCAAGTCTATAACTTGATTTGGATAATCTCTTAAGTTTATTTTTTCCGCTCTTTTCTTTTTTTGCAAGGCCAAATTGGTAAGGCATAAAGCGCGCACAGGAGTAGGGCGTTCATCGCTTTTCGCGCAATTGTCATAAAAACCTATTGCGAGCTGAGTATATCCTTCATGGCGAGTTATGATTTCTTTAATGAGTCCCAGATCTTTTCCGGCCTCCAGAATAGGTTCTGGCGTTCTATGAAGGGCCTCTGCAGGAAGTTTTTTAATATCAGTAATTTTTGGCATGCGCAGCTCAACTTCCACCAATAAAGATTTAAAATTTTCAGCACTCATACGATTGATTTCATCTTCCGTATAAAGTCGTTCCTGAGTTACAAGAGGGGATTCCACTGGCCCAGCTGCGTCTTTTTTAACGCGCAAACTTTTGTTTAAAAAAGTTCGGATTTTATCGTTAAGCGGGACCTTACTATTATTAAATTGGGTCTCATTTGTTGACCTCGTAGGACTGGTCAACTGACTTTTACTTTCATTTGGGAGTTTTGGTTTTCGCGTGTTGAGATAAATCGACGTCCCGGCCAAAAGGGCCGCGAGAATAAGAAGCACCAAAGGTAGCGAAAACTCTTTGAGTTTCATTTTTATTTACCCTAGAAAGGTCTAATTACGGGAAGTTTACGCCAAAAGTCAGTTTCACTCAATATGTGGGCCTTGGACCGTGTAAAAATTGACTGAAAAGTTCCTGACTTTGTGAGGGGAAAATGAGAAAATTTTGTTAAATATTCCAGGCCTTAGAGAGAAAAAACCATGTCGTTTTTAGACACACACAAAGACAGTTTTGTTCACCTCCACCTCCATACGCAATACTCCCTTCTTGATGGGGCCATCAGGCTGAAAGATCTTATCAAAAGGGCGCAGGAGTTCGGCGTACCGGCGATTGCGCAGACCGATCATGGCAACATGTTTGGCGCGATTGATTTCTATACCCAGTGTAAAGCGGCCGGCATTAAACCGATCTTAGGCTCAGAAATTTATTTTACGGCGGGATCGCGTTTTGAAAAGGGTGCACTGAAAAAACAAAAAGTCGTTGGTAGCCAAGATGAGACTGAGTCTCGACACGCTATTCATCACCTCATCCTTCTTTGTAAAAACGAAACAGGTTATCAAAACCTTTGTAAACTTCTCTCGCGCGCCTACATGGAAGGTTTCTATTATAAACCGCGAGCAGACTATGAACTCCTTCGTGAATTTAAAGAAGGACTCATTTGTACGACGGCCTGTTTGAAAGGAGAAGTTGGATATAATTTCTTTTCTGATCAAGATGACCGAGCAATTAAAGCAATTGAAAAATTGAAAGACCTCTTTGGTGATGACTTCTATTTAGAGATTCAAGAAAACGGAATACCGGAACAGGTTCCTGTTAATAAAAAAATTATTGAATATGCTCGTTCAACTGGAACGAAACTCGTTGCTACAAATGACTGCCACTATCTCACACGCGAAGATGCAGCCGCTCAGGAAGTTCTTCTTTGCGTACAAACAGGGAAGACATTACAAGACGAACAGCGCATGCGTTTAACGACGAATGAATTTTTCTATAAGTCGCCGACAGAAATGCGTGAAGCATTCCATTACGCTCCAGATGCATGTGACAACACACTTTTGATCGCTGATCAGTGTAACGTTGAATTCAAATGGAAAGATGCTAAAGGAAATCAGATCTATCACCTTCCAGACTATCCGATTGAAACAGAAGAGACTCCTGAAGAATATTTCAGGCGTAATGCCCATGAAGGTATGGCCGCGCGTTTTGCCGGACCTCATTTTGCTAAACTTCGTTTGCAAGACAATTGGGAAACGGAAGTTAAACCAAAATACTTAGAGCGTTTAGAAGATGAATTGAACATGATCGTGAAGATGGGATTCCCTGGATACTTCTTGATCGTATCGGACTTCATTAAGTGGGCGAAGAAAAACGGATGCCCTGTTGGTCCTGGTCGCGGATCTGGAGCAGGTTCAATTGTGGCCTACGCTCTCGACATTACCAACGTTGATCCTATTCCATTCAACTTACTCTTTGAGCGTTTCATCAATCCTGAACGTATCTCTATGCCGGACTTCGACGTCGATTTCTGTCAGGAGAACCGCTACCGGGTTATTGATTATGTAACTCAAAAATATGGTGAAGACCGCGTAGGTCAGATTATTACTTTCGGAAAGCTTCAAGCGAAGGCCGTTATCAAAGATGTCTCGCGCGTTTTTGGATTAAGTTTCGGTGAAGCGGATGTCATTTCAAAACTCATTCCTGAAGAATTGAAAATGACAATTGATAAAGCGCTGGAGCTTGAACCTAAGCTTGGCGAACTCATGGATTCAGATCCACGTATTAAGCAGGTTATAAATATTTCCCGCAGACTCGAAGGTCTTCTTCGTCACGCTTCAATTCATGCTGCCGGTGTAATCATCACCAACCTTCCTCTTGTCAATTACTGTCCACTTTTCAGAGGTCGCGAAGGCGAGAAGGTTATTCAATTTGATAAGGACTTCTCAGAAAAAATTGGTCTCGTTAAATTCGACTTTTTAGGACTTAAAACTCTAACAGTTATTGAAAGTGCTTCGGCCTTCATTCGTCGTGATAAAGATCCAGAATTTGATATTGAGAATATTGATCTCGAAGATAAAAAAGTTTTTGATTTCGTATCGGCCGGTGAAACTATTGGAGTCTTCCAGCTTGAATCAAGCGGGATGATCGATCTCTGTAAGCGTATCGCTCCTGGATCGATTGACGATATTTCTTCCATCAATGCGCTCTACAGACCTGGTCCACTCGAATCAGGGATCGTAGATGAGTTCATTGAAATTAAACACGGAAGACAACAGGCCCACTACCCATTCGAAAGTCTCGTTCCCGTTTTAAAAGATACGTACGGAGTAATCATTTACCAAGAACAGGTAATGAACGTGGCCCGTATTGTCGCTGGATACTCTCTCGGTCAAGCGGATATGCTTCGTCGAGCTATGGGGAAAAAGAAAGCAGATGAGATGGCCCACCATCGTCAGATTTTCATGAAAGGGGCAGAAGAGCGCGGCTACGATTTAAAAATAGCAAGTGATCTCTTCGATAAAATGGAAAAGTTTGCGGAATATGGATTCAACAAATCTCACGCCGTAGCTTACTCTGTTATTTCTTATCAAACAGCATGGTTAAAATATTATTATCCAGCTCAATTCTTTGCTGCCCTCCTGTCGACAGAATTAGGTTCGATGGAAAAAATCACTCAGTATATTGCTGATGCAAAACACTTCGAGATTGAAGTTCTTCCACCGGACGTGAACGAATCAATCTGGCCATTCAACGTTGTTGGGAAAAACATTCGTTTCGGTATGGGAGCAGTTAAAAACGTTGGTCAAAACGCTGTTGAAGAAATCGTTCGAGAGCGTACAGAAAATGGTCCATTCACAGGACTTCTCAATTTCTGTGAGCGTGTAAATCTAAAAATCATCAACACACGTGTCTTCGAATCACTTATCAAAGTTGGAGCATTCGACAATTGCGAGAAGATGAACAGAAAAACATTGCTAGAAAATCTAGAGATGATTCTAGCTTATTGTAAAAAACGTCAGGAAGAAGCATCGGCCGGACTTGTCTCTCTCTTTGATATGGGAGGAGAGTCACTTTCACAAACGGCAGAAGACAATTTAGATATTCAGGTTGTTCCAGATTTTGACGACCTAGAAAAGCTGGCCCACGAAGCAGAACTCATGGGGATTTACATTTCAGGTCACCCTCTCGATCGTTATAAAAACTTAATGCAAGAATTGGCGACGATGCCAATTGCGAACGTTCAAGACTTCATCGGGGCAGATCAAAAAAGAACCATGACTCTAGCGGGACAATTTACAGCAAAGAAAAACATTTTGACCAAAAAAGGCGACAAAATGTGTTTTGCTACTTTGGAAGATTTGTCGGGTAAACTAGAATGTATCATTTTCCCTAAGACATTCGCAGAATATGAAATGCTTCTTGCCGGTGACGATCCCGTTCTGGTTGAAGGAACAGTAAATCTTCAGGAAAGCCCGAGAAAAATCCTCGCGGAAAAAATTTACAAGCTTAAAGAACATTCGGAGACGAAGATCACTGGTGTTAGAATCAATGTTGACTTGACTGACCTAACTGAAATTAAGCTTTCAAAACTACGCCAGGTTTTATTGTCTTATCGTGGGTCAACACCAATGCACATGATTTTTGAAGGACCAGGCGGAAAGGCGAGATTGCCATTGGGAGAAGAGTTCCTGATCAATCCTACTCCACAGATGGCCCATCAAATAAATGAAGTTTTCTCTCGAGATGCTGTCAAGTTCATCATCGATGGAAAACTCGAGGACGTTAATGTTCAATAGATTTCTTTGTGTTTTGTGTTTTGTTTTTTTTAGTACAAATATTTTTGCAGAGGAGAAGAGTTTATCGGTTGATCTGATGCTCTCTCCTGAAGCAAAAAGCAGTGAAGTTGATCTTCTCACGTTAAAGGCCATGCAAAAGGCCCTCTCAGAATTTTACACTGCTGAAAATCTAAAGGCCGATCTCTTCTGGTCCAAACTTAACGAGAAAAAAGGTTTTGATAAGCTTCCACTAAAAGATTCTTTGCTGTTTTTACGACCGTATTTTTTAAAAGAACAGCTCGCAATGCCTGCTCCTCTCGAGGGAGAAAAAATTGATACTGGAAAAACAGAGAATTCACTTTCAATCGGTGTCTTTCGCTACGAAATTGATGCTGAAAAAACGAAAAAGTTTCATGAGCAGATCGTTTCAGATCTTCCAGACTTCAGTCAGAAGAGTTTTTTCATTGTTGCAGATATCGATATTGATGAATCTCTCACATGGACCGACCTTGGTGTAACAAAAGCTGAAAGTTTTTCAGGTGTTATTAAAGAGTCTTGGAGAAAGCTGGCCACAGAACATTTTAAAGGTTTTGATCACTACATCATTCTTGCTAAAGACGTTCCTAGAGTTGAGGGGATGCATCCGCAATCATTAGTCTTAAAATGGAAATCGCGTCTCAAAAAAACGTTCACTGACAGCGAACAAAAAAACGGGAAGTTTGAATTATCGGCCCAATATGTTCTTACTAAACCAGCTACTAATGAATCACTTCTCGCATTCGATTTTCCAGGACAAAAAAGAGACTTTGCTCTTACAAATGCCAAGGCCTTAAGCTCTGGTCTCGCAAGCCTCATTTACAATCTCCTGAACTCACAGACTTCAAAAATTGCAACAGCAGTTGAGACTTCACTGGCCGCGGCTTCGGTTGATCTCACAGAATTTAAAATCACAAGCGGGCATGGACTCTCTGATCTCTATCAAGTAATGAATACCCTCAATGAGTCAATGAAAGCGATCGGCTTAAAAGTGGAATTAAAGACATTCTCTAACCCAGGCTCTGTTCTTCTGTTCAAGAGCAATGTCCCTTCGTCAAAACTAATTGAACTTCTCTCGGCCAATGGGGGAAGAATCGATGTTAATGAGCAAAAACTTCTTGTTTTCAACCCACAGGACAAAAGTTTTGCAATTATTCCAAAAGATGGGAATAATTGATTTGAGAGTTGGATCAACGAGATTCAATGAGGGACTTAAATGCTCAAGAAATGTTTTGCTCTTTTTCTCGTACTTAATTTCATAAGTTGTTCATCAAACGTCATCCAACGTGATGGTCAAGGCAAACGTCCGCGCGCAGAAGAACGCAAATATTTTTCCGGCGTAAAAAAGAAAATCGCTCTTCTTCCATTTTTTAATGAATCTCCATTCGAATCAGAAGACCTAGAGGTGAATGCAACTGAAGAATTGCGCATGGAACTTTCACGCTCGGGAGAATTTATTATCGATCCAAGCTCAGCAAAACTTTTTGGTTCTTCAAAAGAAATTTATGTCGGGGGAGGGATGAAACTCGTTCAACTCACTCGCCAGGCAAAAATAGCAGGTGTGAATTTTGTTGTCTTCGGACGAGTCATCGATGCTCGCGTTCGTGAAAAAAGCGACGAAATCGGTATTGTTCGCCAGACTAAATCTTATACTGAAAGCAAAGTTGAAGTTCGCGTTTATGACGTGAACGCCGGCAAAGAAATTTTCACCGAAACATTGCAAGGTTATGCAGACGATAGTTCATACCGTTTCTTCTCATCAGACCGCGAAGATTACCTCGCTTATCGTCGCGATCTACTTCGTTATGCTGTTAGAGTCGCCGTTCGCAAGTCTGTTCCTAAAGTTGTTGAACTGGCCAGCAAGCTAGACTGGGTCGGTCGAGTCGCAAAAATCATCGGAACAAAAGTCTATCTCAATGCCGGTCGTGAAAGCGGCATTAACATCGGCGATATTCTAAAGATCATCACTGAAGGAACAGAAATTTACGATCCGGAAACTGGTGCACTTATCGGGATGAGTAAAGGCGATATGAAAGGAACAATTGAAGTCGTCGATTACTTTGGGACGGATGGTTCAATAGCTATTCTCCATAGCGGAGGTCAGGTGTTGGAAGGTGATTTTGTTCAACTTTACTAGTTCCTGTCTCGCTCATTAATTTATATAATCAATCTATGATTTACGACGTATTCAAAAAGCTAGCATTTGCACTTGATGCAGAGAAAGCGCACGAGCTGACTATCGCATCTATGAAACTGACTGGAGCGATGTTACCTGATCGGACAATGGATTCACGGCTTGCGGTAAAGGCGATGGGACTGATGTTTCCAGGACCAGTGGGACTGGCCGCTGGACTTGATAAAAACGCAGAGGCCATTTCATTTCTCACCCATTTGCCGTTTGGTTTTGTGGAAGTAGGAACAGTTACGCCGAAAGCTCAAATAGGGAATGATAAACCACGCTTGTGGCGCTACCCTACAGAAGAGTCTCTTCGCAACCGCATGGGGTTTAATAACCATGGCGCTGAAGAGATGCTTAAAAATTTAAAAATAGCAAAACGTCGTGGAAAAATCATTGGCGTAAATCTAGGTAAAAATAAAATTACGCCAAACGAAGAAGCGCATCTCGATTATGGTGTACTCTATCGAATGTTTGCTCGCGAAGCCGACTACCTTGTCATCAATGTCTCATCTCCAAATACTCCTGGCCTTCGCGATCTCCTAAGCGACAAAGGACTCAGTAAGATTTTTGAAACAGTTGTTTCAGAAAAGAAACAATTGAATAGGCCCTTACTTGTTAAAGTTTCTCCCGATATGGAGAGTACTCAACTTGCTTCCGTCGTAGGACTTGTGAATGAATTTAAACTTGAAGGAATTATTGCCACTAATACCACAATAATGCCTGAACGTGGTGAAGGGGGGATTAGTGGAAGACTACTTACCAAAAAAGCGCGAGAAGTGCGATTCCAGCTTTTAAAAGAGCTCAAGGCCACGGGCTCATCGGCTGAACTCATTGGAGTAGGTGGGATTAGTGATTTTAAAGAACTTAAGGATTTTTGGAGTGCAGGTGGAAAACTTGCACAAATTTATTCAGCGTTCATTTTCAAAGGTCCTGGATTTCTCTATGATCTAGAGCAAGAACTCCTTCGCGATTTCGACAAAAAAGGTGTTCGTAATTTTGAAGATTATTTATCAGCGATGAGAAAATGAAGTATCTATTAATCTTTTTGCTTTCAACATCTGTTTTTGCTCTAGACGATGACTCTTTTAAGAATAAAGACAAATATATTTTTTTAGACTTAATCGGAAGCAATGAGCAATCTTCTTTTGTTTTTGACATAACCTTTGTTCCACCGGCCGGAAAAAAACTCAATAGCGGATCCATGATTCGATTATGGGAGAAAACAAAAACAGGGTGGGAGATTTCAGATAAAGGATATACCGATGAAGGAATGGCTTTCCTTTCATCTTATCATTTGAAAAAAGAGCTCAAGAGCAAATCGTTGAGTTCTGATTTGGCCCTTGAAGTTGATTTCATTCACTGTGATCACAGCGGTGGACAATGTAAAATGCAGAAGTATTTAGGAAAAATTAGACGTTCTCCTAAAACAAAGGCCACTGAGCAAAAATTAAAATTGAAAATCTAGTTGTAGTTAGGACGCTCGAGATATTCGATAGGATCAGCAACACCCGCTTTAGCAAATCCACGCAGACGAAGAGCACACGAATCACAAACCCCACAGGCCTTGTCATTTTTTTCATAACATGACCAACTGAATTCTAATGGCGCTTTTAGTTCGAGAGCTTTTTTAACAATCTCATCTTTCTTCAAATAGATAACCGGAGTGACAACTTCGATGTCTCCGTTCTT
>CAMLRB010000140.1 GCA_946482295.1 uncultured Bacteriovorax sp.
CGTACATAAATGCTTTGGGGTCATCACGATAAATATTTCTCGAGAATTGATCGATGATGAGGATTTCTGCCAGTCTTCCCATTGGAGTGCTTCGCCAATGATAGAGTTCGCCCTTGATAGCATTGTCGTGTAAGGCAATAAATGTTTCCACCATTTTGAGGTCGAGAATTTCATCTTTTTTGTACCATTCATTTGGAGTTAGTTTTTCAAACCAAAAATCGATGACATCTTGATAGTTCATAATTAGTGCCCCGTTAGTGCTTTTGGATCAAGCAGTTTTTTAATGGCCTCTTCTGAGAGTATTTTCTTTTCTCGGACTAGGTCAATCACTGATTTTTTATTATTCAGAGCTTCTTTTGCCAGTTCAGCGGCCCGCGTATATCCAATAATAGGATTAAGTGCAGTAATGATTTGTGAAGTATTCATGACATTTTTTTCACATTGTTCAATATTTGGTTGAATCCCATCAATACACTTTGTTCTTAAGGCCCAAAGTGTATTTGAAAGAATGTGAGTTGATTCTAATGCAAGATGGGCCATGAGTGGCATCATCACATTAAGTTCCAGTTGTCCAGCTTGCATCGCCAACGCCATTGAGTGATCGTTCCCTAAAACTTTGAAAAAAACTTGATTGCTCATTTCAAGGATAGAAGGATTTACTTTTCCAGGCATAATGCTTGAGCCGGCCTGAGTCGCTGGAAGATAGATTTCTTGCAATCCATTTGTTGGACCCGAACTCATGAGGCGCAAATCATTACAGATGCGAGTAAGTTCGAGAGCAATGGCCCTCAGGGCATTTGAATAAAGCATCATTGGAAGTTGCGATTGCATCGATTGACACATGTTCGTCGATAAACTTAAGTCTTCATCATCAAAATAATCACGAAGGAAGAGGATAATGTGGTCGCGATAGTTTTCAGGAACGTTGATTCCTGTGCCTACCGCGGAACCACCAATACCCAGAACTCTCAAATAATTTTGGGCCGATAAAACGAGATCGAGTAATTGATCCACCGTTTTTTTATAAGCACCAAATTCTTGTCCCAATCTAATCGGTACGGCATCCTGAAGATGTGTACGACCAGATTTCAAAATGCTGTCGAATTCACTAGCTTTCCCGCTTAGTGACTTTGACAACATCCGGAGTTCTTGAATTAAACTTTTTGATAGAGTGAGAGTCGCAAGCTGCATGGCCGTCGGATAAGAATCGTTCGTACTCTGCGACATATTGACGTGATCATTAGGATGTATAAAAGAATAATCACCCTTCAAATCACCGTGAAGCTCATTTGCTTTATTGGCAATAACTTCATTGGTATTCATGTTTTGCGAAGTTCCTGCACCTGCTTGATAAGTGTCTACGATAAAATGTTGAACGTAGTCACTGGCAAGAAGTTGATCCACAGAGTTTTCTATGGCGAGACATTTTTCTTCGCTTAATGCGCCAGCGAGATAGTTAGCACGTGCTGCCGCTTTTTTTAGTTTTAAGTAACTCTCTATTAAAAGTGGATGAATTTTCGTTCCACTGATGGGAAAGTTTTGCGATGCCCGGAAGGAATTAATCCCATAATAAGCTTCGTTTGGTATTTGTTGTGAGCCTAAGCTATCTGTTTCAATTCTCATCATTGTCATAAGTGCTAATTTGTAAAATGTTATTAGGGAATAATTGGCGAAAAATGAATTGCATTTGAGCAGTCATGTGAGCAATACACTTCACCTGCTTGATGAATTTCCCGTCCGATAATTAACTTTTGACAATGAAAACAACGAGGCGCTATAAAACTTATAGCGCACTCGAAGCTATCGAATGTGTGTTCTCGACCATCTCTTACAAGAAGAAATGGTTTTTCGTGAACTTGACCGCAATTTTCACATTCTTTCATAAAATTCCTTGAGAGTTATTTCTGCGATGATGATTTTCTTCCTCTAGATGTAGAGCGTTTACTTTTTGATGATGTTTTTTTTCTTCCTTGTACCATAAAGTCCTCCTTGAGTTTGTTAGTAAGTATTCAAGCATTAACGATGCCAACACAATTTTTTAATTTTATGAGCGTTAAGGATTTAATTTTCTGTCTTCAGTTAAACTCCCTCTGAGAAACATGAATTGAATCGTTGAGGCAAATTGCACATCTCAGAAAATATTATTTGGCATAAGAAATGCTTTGCTACTTGAATTGTTGCTTAAACAAAGAGGAATAGAATGTGGTCTCTTGAGAATAATTGGTTTGAAATCGTGTTGAGGGGTTTCTTCTTGTTTACATTTTTGTTTGTGACTTTCCGTATATGGGGTAAAAAGCATTTCAGTGAACTCTCTCCCTTTGATTTTTTATTACTACTAATTATTAGCGAAGCAGTTCAAAATGCCCTATTAAATGATGACCATAGTCTTAGCGCCAGTTTCATATCAGTAGGAACTCTTGTTCTTCTTAATGCCTTGATGGGGAAGATGGCCTTTCATTTTCCGCAGGTGGAAAAAATTATTGATGGAACACCAAAGGCCTTGGTGAAAAATGGAAAGATTAATGAGTTCATTCGCAAGAAACTGACCATCACCTATTGCGAATTATATGAAGCTTTACGACTCAAGGGCGTAAAAGATATTCGTGAGGTCGATCTGGCCATGATGGAAACCAATGGAAAAATAAGCGTCATCAAAAAAGAGGAATCATGAGGATTTTTTGGATTGGTTTTCTTGTTCTGTGCGTTTCCTGTTCGAGCAAAAAAATTCAAGAACAAAAAATATGCGATAAAGTCATTATTCATGATGTGGAAGAAATTGAATTGAGTGAAGATGAGACAAGACTACTCTGTGGCGACATGACAACTGAAGCCTACAAAAATGTTCCTTCTTATCAAGCAAGATTTTTGGCCACTGGATTTTTGCAGTCACGCGGATACACGAATCCAAGATTTGAGACAGTAGATAAAGTTTTACATGTCTACCCACAAGAGAAGGTCAAAGTGAGTAAAGTTATCATCAATTCAGATGATGATCTTAAAGAAAAGTTTGAAAAAGCACTTAATCGTCACTACGAAAAAGAGGATTTAAAACCAAAACTTCTCAATTCAGTTGAAGAAGAAACACTTTCGCTTTACCGGAATGAAAGTTATCCATGTGCTAAAGTTGAATCTACGGCCGATGCAGAAACGGGTGAAGTTAAACTTTCTATATCAGGCCTGAAAAAATTTAAATTTGGTCCCTTAGAAAGAGAAAAGGTGAGTGGTTTAAAAGAAGCGGCATTTGAGCGCTACACTTCTTTTTCAGCAGAAGATGATTTTAGAGAAAATGAACTTGAATTGACTGAAAAACGACTCTTGCGCTCGGAAATCGCCCAAGGAACCTATTTTCTGGAAAAATGCGATTTTGACAATAATGAATTTTCTCTCAAACAAAATTTTATTCTCGGTGATGCCCGCTCTATTCGTTTTGGAGTGGGTGCTTCATCAGAAGTTGGTCCAATGTTTCGAATCAAGTGGGCCAATCTTAGATATGGAGATATGGCCTCAAGAAGAGAGGCCACACTTCAAGCTTCAGCAAAAAGCCAGCTTATACGTTTTCTTTCTGAACGATGGTTCTGGGAAGGTTCACCAAGGCGATCATTGCTTACTCAAGCCGAGATTAGACGCGAAGATCAAACGAATTATCGTGAATTGACTGCTGAATTACGTCCACATTTAAAATGGACTCGTGATACATGGAACCGCTATTGGCATTGGTCCACTGGTCCTTCATTAATCTCCAGCAGATTCGATACTAACCAGAACAAAGAAGACAAGAAATTTACGACACTAGCATTAGAAGCTGAACTTCAATCTAAATCGCATAGCTATGAAATCTTTGATGTTCACCCAGAAGAAGGTGAACTTTATCAACTCAACTTCGATCTCCGTCATTCGGCCTTAGGGTTTGAAGAACCACTTTTAAAGATCGATTGGACCATTGTGCATCTTTGGAAGTTATGGAGCTGGGGAAAAGGATCTGGCATTGTTGGCGGGCGCTTGAATGCGTCTTCAACTTGGGTGAAAGATGATGTAAGTCTCGATACACTACCTCCATCTGTGAAACATTATGGAGGAGGGAGTGATGATGTTCGAGGTTTTAACCTGAGCAGTCTCCCGGCCAATAATGGTGTGGGTTCTCTTACAAAATTCACAGCAAAATTCGAAGTGAGGAAAACACATACATTTTTACCTACGATCGAAACTTTTGCTTTTATAGATACAGGATTTTTTGGACAGAAGTCATTTACGCTTGATCAAAGACTTTATTATTCACCAGGATTAGGTTTGAGATGGCTTTCCCCAATTGGACTTGTTCAAACTTATGTGGCCCGTTCACTTTCTAATAAAGAAATCAAAGATGATGGTTTTTTCTTTTATATTGGCTTAGGAGGCGTATTTTAATGAAGCCTTTAAAGTTTATACTAAAATTCATTCTTGGCTTAATGGGGCTCATACTTCTCAGTTTAATAATTTTGGCCGGTGTGCTTTTCGTGGCACCCACAAAAATCATTAATGAAAAAAGCATTGCTTATGTTTTAAATAAAACCAAATTTTTTGAAAGGTGGAATTGGGAGAAAGCACAGATCGCTCATGAATGGAAAAGCTGGAATGACCGACGCTTTACGGGAGATTTCAAAAACTTCTGCTTTAAACTCAATCGGCCATATAAACAAGTGGATGCTTGTTTTGATGAAATAAGTTGGGACTTTGATATTCTCTACAGTGGTTCAAAGAAGTTTCACCACTTTCAGCAAAAACCAATAACAATAATTTCATCGAAGTTTAATATGGTTTCAAAAGAAGATCCCAATGAAAAGGACGATTCACCTCCTGATATCTTGAAATATTGGAATTTAATCTGGAAGCCTATTATTCCAGAAATGAATGTGGCCTTTAAAGAAATCATTCTTATCAATGGTGATAAGCCTTCTGATAAACCACTGAAGCTTAATCTCGATTTGAAAAAAAACTCAGGGCATCTTCTGGCTAAAGTTTTAGATTTCAATCTCCATGCTACCCCTAAGCAAGTCGTTATTGAAGGACCTGAGAAGATGAAATTGCCAATGGATCTTAAAACACGCAATCCACTTTTTTTTCGGCAGCTTAGAGTTCAAGCAGATATACTAGAAAAGACAATTACTGTTAAAGCGTCGGCCACAATTGAATCAGCGACCTTAAATGTAACGACAGTAGTGGACCAGGATTCACTGGAAGAAGATTTAGGTAAACCTAAGTTTCTTCAGGACATCATTCATGAAACTAAAGCTGATCTAATAATTGAAAAACTCAGATCCACACTAAAGCGTTTGATGAAGCCACCTTATAATGTACTTCCTGCTCCGTTTAACGCATTGGAAGGTGATCTTCTTTTCAAAATGAAAGGCGAACGCCTTCCTGCAGATAGCGCACAATTTAACATAGAGACTGAGCTCGATATGAAAGGGAAGTCTCAAGTTCTCCATCTCATCGTTAATAGTATTGTTCCAATAAACGTAAAAACTAAAGTACTAGGGGCCGTGAATGTAGAATTGGATTTAAAAAAAGTTGTTCTTCATCTGCCAGAATTGTCTCGTACCAAAATTCCGCCTCAAATGCTTCCAGACAAAAGGATAAAATCGAAAAAAGAAATTGCGGAAGAGACTAGAAAGAAAAATAAGAAAAAAACAGGTTCAAAAGTTGATCTTCGATTGCAGGCATTAGGGGATAAGGCGCTTGCACTTAAAACAAACCTTTTAGATGAAATCCTGAGATTAAAATTTGATTTGGCCATCAAAAATGGAGAAGTTGAAGATGGATTTTTACAGGCCCTCCCCTTAAAGACAACTTTTTTTAAGCGCCCGATTCAAATTCAATTCATGAAAATCAATTTTAGTGAACCACTTGAGCCCCAGTTAAATGCTAAAGTTCTCTTTGATCTTCCTGAATACAAAATTACTTTGCTTTTAGAGGGGCCCATCAGTGAGCCGCGACAGGCCTTCTCGAGTATTCCTCCACTTTCTTTAGATGACATGTACGCCGTTATTCTTTTTGGAAGACCTCTAGATGATTTAGAAGGTGATGACAAAGAAAATGCTCAAAATGCTGGTCAGATACTCTCAAAAGGAATTTTAAGTTTAGGCGTACTTTATTATCTTGCGGGGACACCAATCGAGTCGATTGGTTATGATCCTGATTCAAAAGCTGTATCGGCGCAAGTAGGGTTGGGCACGAAAAGTTCTTTGAGAGTGGCCAGCGAAGACGGTGGGATAAATTCCGCTGGTGTAAGACGTTCATTGGGGAATGGTTGGTATATCGATAGCAGCGTACAACAAGGGAATTCACGAAGACCTAGCAGTGCTGGAAGTGATTTTGGCGTTATGCTTGAAAGGATTATCAGTTATTAAAAAAAAGCCATCCGTAAGGATGGCTTCTTATTGCTTTTGGAAAAAAAGATTAAGTTAAAATAATTAAAAATGAATCTAATTATTTCCGTCTAGATCAGTCTGGACCTCAACAGTTTCGACTTTGCTAGCACTGGATTTTTAACTTATTCTCAACTAGTGGTCCGCAATACATGGCCACTAACCTTACTATTTCCTTGAGAATCTAGAATCAAGTGTTTCATGCTTGTTTCTTTTGAAGACTCTCTTGTAAGTATAAATTGCAGGGAGTGTGCCAGTTTCATTTTTCAAGATTCGAAGGTCTTAGGAAAAACGACTTTTTTAATTGAGGCTAAATTCCCTCCTTCGTTCTTCTAAATGCCTCATTGAAAATCATTTTCCTCTGGGAGAAAATGATCAAGTAAAAGATCTTTTATCATTCTTTCAAGATATTCTTCATTCTCCTTCCATTCACTGAAAAGTTGAATATAGAATTGCGGAGTTTGGACATCGACATCCTTTTCATAATCCATATTGATCAATCTCCCTGAAGTTTTTACTTTTCCTCTGATTTTAAGGGAGCAAAGTTGGTGCCATGTGTGATTTATAACCACTCTTCTGGCCGATCAAAATCACCAATATATTCTGAAACGAAGTGGTAGGTTACTATGCCTGGTTTTTTGATTGCAAGTACGCCACCGAGCTGAGTGTGGTACCCCGTATCTTTATTTGAGCGCCCTTGACGATGACCTTGTATGAAAAGTTTGGCCCCACCAATGATGGATTGTGGAGAAATGATGTTGAGAGTGCTTCTTACCATGCCAGAAGCATCGAACGTTTTTAATGTGGGATCAGTATAGATTGAAGCATTGGGGATGTTTAAATCTTCTTTAAAGCCCTTGATCATTGTGTGATTACCATTGCCGATGAAGACTATTTTAGTTCCTTTTTTTTCTACTTCAACTTTTTTCGCCCAAACCTGGGCGACATGGGCACGACAGGCTATGCACCCAAAGTGACGTATAAAAACGACAACAATTGGATTGTGCTCCCAAAGGGAAGCGAACATGACCTGATCACCTCTTTCAGTATAAATTCTCAATCTCTTAAGGGCGAGAATATCAACGCGTTCTTGTAGGGATTTTTCTTTTTTCATCTTTTTATTATACAACGATGATCGAAATTAAAACAATGAAAGTGGGAGCGGTATTAACGACCGCTCTCCACTAAGATGTGATCAATGGATGTTTCTTCTTCAAACTTAGATTCAGCACAATGGGGACAACAGTACATTGATCCATCAAGATCGATACCATGACCAATGATTGTAGTATTGCAATGGAAACAACGGGGAGCGATTTTATTAATAGCGCATTCAAAACTATCAAAAAAATGTGATTTGTTATTAAGGATAACTGTAAAAACTCTGCTTGAATGATTTCCACAATTCTCGCAGCGAAGTTGTTCGTGTTCGTTCATGAATAATCCCTATTGAAAATTATGGTCTATTTCTATGCCCGCGATCAGGAACTCCGCTCTTTCCCTTAGGATTGACAGGCCACGGAGGAGTTACACTATGATCTACTTTCCCTTTTTTTCTAAGATCGTCATCTTTTTGCAGCATACCTTTTTCTTCATTAGTTGAGTTTTTTCCATTTTTACTCATAATGACCTCCTTGAAACCTTCTAGGAGATAATTAGCACTATCCATGCCGTATCCCTCTGGTTAAAATTTGTTGATGAACAGAGGATCAAAAACTATACATTGCGATGATGCCATTGCCTGGCTCAAAAACCATACAATTTTGTCAGACAGCTCGTTGATTGCTTCACTTCCTGATAAATCAGAATTTCCCAAATATACTTTGCAAGAATGGAAAGAGTGGTTTACGAATACAGCTCAACTCATTTTCCAGAAAACTCCAGATGAGGGGCTTACACTTTTTTATCAATCAGATATTAAATTTGAAGGTGTGTGGGTTGATAAAAGCTTTCTCATTATGAAAGCGGCAGAAAAAGAAAACTCCGAATTACTTTTTCATAAAATTCTTTGTCGTACAAAACCAGGCATCCTTACTTTTGGACGTCCTGCTTATTCTCACCTCATTGCATTCTCCAAAAAAACAAGACTCGAATTAAATCAAGTAACCATTCCTGATGTGCTACCCGATTTAGGAGAAAAGACTTGGGAGAGGGGAATGGGTCTTATTGCCTGTTTGAAGATTGCAAGTTTTCTAAAGGACCATACCTCAACTAAGACACTTATTAATCCTTTTTGCGGCGAAGGAAGTATTTTGGCCGCTGCTCAACTGCGGGGCTTAGACGTCATTGGCATTGAGAGAAGTCCTAAACGAGTGAGGGCGGCAGAGAATTTGAAAATTAACCAAGACGAAACAGATTGGGTTAATCAAAAAGGCCAGCACTAAGCTGGCCTCTATACTTTTCTACGGCATTTTATAAGGAATTGGACCAAGGTAATCTTTTTTACCGATTTCAACTCCGTTGTTTCTTAAAATTGCGTAAGCAGTTGTCAGGTGAAAATAAAAATTTGGAATGGCATGATGAATAACATAGTCTTCACCAGATAGTGTTTTTCCTTCCCAACGAGGTTGTGTGATCACAGCATCTTTTGCATTTTTATAATCTTCAGGTTTCATGGTTTCCAAATAAGCAATCACACTTTGAACACGTGCTTTTATGTCAGAAAAAGTTTTTTCGTTGTCTTCTTGGACTGGCGCTGTTTTTCCCGTTAAGCGAGAAGCGCAAAGCTTAGCAGTATCGCACATGATCTGCACTTGGCGAACGAAAGGAAA
>CAMLRB010000141.1 GCA_946482295.1 uncultured Bacteriovorax sp.
TTTACAGCAGAGTTTTGTCTGAAGACTTGTTTTGGTGGAGTATTTAAACGATAAATAGTGAAAGCTTCTGAAAAATTACAATTTTCAGTTTGCTCTACGAGATTGCTTAGAAATGGACCCTGTAAAAAGGCAGAATATAATCCAGTTTTCATTCTGTCGAAATTTTTGTTGTAGGCTTTTTTTGCAGTATTAAGACAAGATAGGGCCATTTGGCCATCTTTACTCAATGAACGCTTAAATTTTACTAATTCCGCTTCATCGAGACTAAGTTTTGTTTCGTCTACTACATAGATGGACTTACCCTCTATGAAAATCTGCTTATCACCAGTAAGAATGGACTTGCTGATAATTTTACTCATTATAATCACAGTCCTTGGCGTTTTTAAGTATTATTACTGAATTGTAACCACCAAATCCAAAAGAATTTTTAAGTGCAATGTTTATTTTTTGTTTTTCAATTGGAGCAGAGACGATATTAAGATCTATCTCTTCATCTCTTGGCAGAGAGTTGATTGAGCCAGCAATGAAATCATTTTCCATCATAGAACATATTGAAGCAATTTCAACAATTCCGGTTGCTGCTAAAGCATGACCGAATTGAGATTTAGTCGTGGCTACTTTAATTGACTTATAGTTTTGAGAGAATGCACGTTTGATTCCTCTTGTTTCAATTAAATCATTTAAATATGTTCCGGAACCATGAGCATTAATATAATCAACTTCATTGGCCTTCAACCTAGATTGTTTCAGGGCAAGTTCGATTGTTTCTTGAACCATGCTCCCATCTTCAATACCATCAGTGAGAGAATGTGAGTCACTTGTAACCGCACCACCTAAAACTTCTGCGACAAGTTTTTTATCAGCAGAACCTTTTTCTACGGTAAGAAAACCAATGCAATCAGCTTTGGTAAACCCACCTCTTTTGCTGGAAAAAGGCATCATGGCAGTTTCTAATGAAGCAGCGGTCATGTTCATAACTTTTAGATTGAAAAGAGCAGCGACAGTAAGTGGGTTATTGTTAGTATTTTCAAAACCAATGATCATAATTTTAGAGTTAAGACCAAGTTTTACTCGTTTGGAAGCGAGCTGGACAGCCGCTGCAACACTTGCACAAGTATTATGGAGTTCAAGAACTTGAAAATCTTTACTTAGGACTTTTTTTGATTTTAATGCATTTATAAAATCCCAAGGCTGCAATAATGATGACTCTGTATTATTAAAAGGGAGTAATGAATTATTTTTAGTTGAATAAAATGAGATGTTGTTGGGAGTGGTGTTGTTAATAAAGATCAGACAGTCATATGCTAAATCTTGTGATTTTAAAGGAGAGAAGAGGTCATTTATCCACATTCTTTTCTGATCAATTAATTTTGAAGAGTTGAATTTTGTTAAGGGCTCAAGAATTTGCCCCGGAATTAATCCCAGATATTTAATAGGCCCACTTGAAAACATCTCAGTCTGCATAACATTTGAGAGACAATTGTGCCCGTTTTTTAAGTTGGCACACATTTGAACTTTATTCAAACCAAGAGGACTTAGAACGTTGTATTCAGTTAGATAAGCTGTATGCAATTTTGTATACCCTTAAAATTAAAACTGTCTCATGATTCTAAAATACCACCAATTTGAATTTTAACTACAGTTATTTGACAATTATCCCAATTGACTTAAAATTTAATCTATTGGGGAAACAGACAATAAAACACTCCCAGCAGACCTCCATTAAGCTCAGGACTTATTACATTCTACAATGTTAAACCAATCATATATTAAAATTTTTAAGCAGTTTGTAGTTGCTTGCCTTATAGGTTTATTATTATTCTTTGGGCAATATCAACATTACATATATGCATCAATTGTTGTTTTTGTTTTTTCATTCATCACTGAAAAAAAACTGCAGACATTTATACTTCTTAGTTTCGTCGCTCTCATCTTTAAAGAAACTTATTTTTATACACTCGACTTTAGTAATCTTCATTTTTTTGGGAAACCGAAAAGCTTACTGGATTTAATTTTCCACTTCTCACTCCCATATGAACTTCGTTATACGTTTTCATTATTAGGAATTTTTTTACTGTTAGGATTATCGGCGGTTTACGCTCGCATGAAATTCATGAGTCCAGTTTTATTTGTAACTGCTTTTTTTTTACTTCTTGCATTCTGCTTTCATAGTTTAACTGGCGTTTCTCAATGGTATAGAGGTATTTTACTTGTCACAATGATAGTGTTGGCAAAATCTTTTTGGTATCTTTGCCTGAATTTACAGTCGATACGTTTTGAAAAAAACATAAATCTTAATTTTAACTTGTCTAAATTTATCATCCCTTTTTGGTCACATAATTTAGTTAGATCTCATGGGGTTCCTAATGGGTGGAGGGAAGTCGAGCAGGGATTATCAAAAAGCCGACATAGTGATCTATTGAGCATTCAGGTTAGTGGATTAAAGCTAATTTTTTGGTCATTGTGTTTAAAATATCTAGCAGCTTTTATGGTAAAGTTTTTTTATGATACTCCACTTATTCTTCCTTTAATGGGTGAGATTTCATTTACTTCACTGGCCTTACCAAATCCTCAGAAGCTTGGCTTCAATGTATACAATTCCTTGAACAGACCATTTCTTGAAAAGATATCGGTGATGATTATCAATCCATTTATTTACATATTACGTGAGCCTGTAGGTGATGGTGGTGTTTTAATTGGTTATATTCGACTATTGGGAATTTATACACCAAGGCAGGTCTATCGGCCGTATCTGGCTACCAATTTCAACGATTTTTTTAGAAGAATCTATTACTACTATAACTATCTACTCATAGAATTTTTCATCATTCCTCTTTACCAATTATTTTCAGGATCTAGGATCAATAGAAAATTAAAACTCTTCTTTTCGGTTTTAATTGGCGTATTTGTCGGAGCGCTCATTATGAATTATTTGCGACATGATATTTTATTGGCCAAATATGGTCCAATAGAATCGTTTGGTCTCACCTTGAAAAGATCTTTTTATTTCGGAGGAGTGGCACTCTTGGCAGCATTTTCATCTGTTGGTGAAAACAAGCCGTCTTCTGGAAAAATTCATTGGATGCGGCTGTTATTAATATATTTTTCGTATTCATTCTTTTTCAACTTGCAAGGTAATATTCAGTTAGATCAAATTAGTGATCGGGTGATCTATTTAAGGTATCTTTTTTTCACGTCATAGAGAAAATATATAGCGACTAGAAAGATTGCAGGTATAAAAGATAATCGTGATGTGTATGCTGCACCAACGATAAGGTTTGTACTAATAAATATCAGTAATAATAGGTGCCCTAATATAAATCTCACTTTCTGATTGATTTTCATAAGCTGAAGCGATTTTTCGATTCCTTTGATATGTAAGTAACGTATAAAAGTAAAAGGATACTTCATCAAACTTTTGATTGAAAATGGTGGAAAAGATGAAAATCCTATTAATAAAAATGGTACGAAAAAAATAAATTGGTCTATCAGAATAAACTTTAGAGTTTTTACAAAGTTAAATGCTTCTGGATTTACAATGAGACTAGAAGCTGCATGTCGATAGGAGAAATTGATAATGACAAGAATACTTAGAAGCAAGATTGTTTTTATGTAATGATATTTGTTTTCAAATGATTGTGGACGAAAAGTAATCGGTCTATGTGACCAAGTAAATATAAAATCTTTCAGGTGAAGCTTCGAGCTCCTACGAGTGCTAATTATTGAAGTTGCAAAGTTCTGTGTCAGATAAATAAAGACAAAAATAATTATTAAATGACTGTGCTCAGGGAGTGATCGACTAAAATTGAGAATCATTGCAATTATAACATGAAGGATAAATAGAATTAACATGGCATACTTCTTAATCACTTTTCTGAGTGTTAAGTTGAGTATTCCCCAGTAAAGTAAAAATCCCATCAGACTGTAAATTGGCAAAAAATAAAACATTGATTGGTAATTTTCGTTATTAAGTATTTTAACAATTAAGTTTGCGGGTAGAAAAATCGGTCCGGCCAGTGCGGAATAGTTATAATCCAATATGAGCAAAGCTGAAGCCAGATAAGTACGCCATCTATTGTTTTCGATAAAAATGAAAATCAGACTTAATGCCACAAAACTAATTCCGAATTGATCGTACATTGATAGAAAAAAGACATATATCAATGTGGCTGTGAATTGCAGTATTAGTTTTATCAAGCGTTCTCTAAATATAGTGGTATAATATTTATAGTTTAAACACTTGCGAATAAATGTAAAGTTATGCCATTACTTTTTAGGTTATTAAAATTTGTTTTCTCTGCTGGGCTAATTATAGTCTTGGCCTCTTGTTCAAAAGGTTACCTAAACTCATGTCAGCAAGTTGCATCTGAGTGGGGAATAGAAAATATTCCAGGATGTAGTTTTCATTATAAGAATATGGAAAATACTTATGACAACGATGGTTTTCTTGTTTCTTTATCTCACGATGAAAATAAAGAAAAAGTAGTACTGCTTGGAGATGAATTCCTTTCTGATGAATTTAAACCTCCTGTTTTTAAAATCGACAGTATTTTAAAAGAGCTGCTTGAATCTAAGTTCGAGGTTTATAATTTAGGAATAAGAGATGTTCGTTTTCCACTTTTAACCATTAAGGCTTTTCGAAAAATAAAAGAGCTTAAGCCTAAATATGTGATTTTGATTATTTCTGGCAGCAATATGATAGGGAGGACTTTGGTTCAACCAATTGATCCTTTTAATATCTGCCCAATAACAGAATTTGTAGTGGCCCATCGTAAAGATTATTTGGAAAAACAGTTGAAAGAAATATTCCCTTTTTTGAAAGAATTATCAAAAGTAACAAAAGAGAATTATGGACATTTCAATGTTGTATGGACTGCTCATAAAGACTTTAGTATTCAGGGAATATTCAGCTCTGTTCATTCATGTTCGCTTTTTAAGAAAACTCTTCCATACAAAATACTTGGCGAAAAAGAAATGAGAAACATTTTTTTCGAAAACGAAATTAACTTTGAATATATACCTTATCCTCGCGAACTACCGAAAGGTGATATCAATATGATTTTGGCAGGGGTGTTGAAGAATATGAATGCATGGAAATGAAAATTAAAACGAAGCTTAAATTGAGAATGTTTTTATTCACATCACTTTTGTTTTGTTTTTATTACGTTGTCTGTGAATTTTTAATATTTCCCAAAGTGGACCCTATGAGTGTTGCCATTCAAACAACTTATCATCGTGCGGAGAATATTTTAAATGGGCCGATGGATTTTTTAATAGTTGGAGATTCGACGGCACAGTTCAATATTAATCCACTGGAGCTGAGCGGGAAAAGTATTTCAATCGCAACAGTGGCCTCACCTCTTAGTATTTCTCTAAAGGTCCTTTTAAAACAGATAGATTCTTTGAAAGTTCAGCACATTCTGATAATGAATTCATTTTCTTCACGCCACTACGATTCAGATTTGTGGGATTATTTGTACTTGAACAATAAGGTCACAATCCCTGAAATTATGTCACTTAAGTGTGATCTTCATACATGCAATTTTTTAGAAAAAACTCTTATTTATTTAAAAGCGATACAATACAGACTCCATTTAACAGAAAGATCATTAACTGCATTTTTGAAGTTGATACAATATTTCATTCGTTCACCACTTGTTTCAGAAGTTTCTAAGGATAGATTGGAAGATTCTTACGAAACTATGTTGGCCAAAAACAAAGGGCATCATCCAAAAGATAAATCTGATAGTAACGAATTAATAAACTTCACAAACTCATTATGTTCTTCAGAGAGTTATCCTAGAGAATACGACTTGTGGCAGTTAAAGTTGTTACTTGAAAAAGCAGAAATCATGAAAACAAAAATCACATACATTCTTCCTATACTGTATGACAGTTCTCGAGAAGTTAACTGCAAAAAGTATCTTCAAAATATTAAAAATAAATTAGAGCCCTTAAAGAAGCGAGGGTTGATTATAATCGATGTGGCACAAGAAACTGCCATTTTCAAACAAGATGACTTTTTAAACTTTCAGCACTTAGACAAAAATGGTGCCATAAAACTGACCAAATTACTTAAAGTTAAGCTATAAGCTCCATTTACACTCATCACTTAATTTGACTAAAGACAGGACTATGGGAAACTAATAATAGATTTATTATTAGGAGACTTAATTATGCCCCAAAAAAGTATTATCAAACGTATTTCAATAGCATTTTGTCTCTCTTTCATGGGACAGCTATCAGCTGCTGAATTCACATTACGCTGGACTTTGGCCCATCAGCCGGCGCGAGTTTTTGAAAGAGCAGCAAAAGCTTTTAAACAGGAAGTAGAAAAAAAATCGGATGGGCGTATAGCTGTAAAGATTGAGGGGCTCTCGCAAGATCCAAATGCAAAAGAATTAAGTCCATTTGAAGTTTTTTCAATGGTAAAAAAAGGTGAAGTCGAAATGTGCCAGACTTACACTACATATCTTGGTCATCAAGAAAAAAACTTATGGGTTTTGGATCTTCCTTATCTTTTTAGAGACCATCAACACGCTTCTCGTGTACTTGATGGAAAGATTGGTAAAAATCTTCTCGCTTCTTTGGAACCGCATGGAGTTAAGGGGCTAGGATTTACTTACTCTGGAGGATATCGAGTTATAGCCTCAGAAAAAAAACCTATTAATAAAATTTCTGACTTTAAAAAGCTTAAAGTTAGAACTACAGATAGCCCGGTTGCTAAGTCATTCATGCAAGAACTTGGAGCAAATGCTGTTTATATTGAAGACAAAGCTCACTATGCAAAAGGAGTTGAGGCGTTTGAATCGACTTTCGCGAGATTGCCGGGCGTGAAAGAAGACGAATCTAAGTTTATTAATGTAACAAACCACAGCCTTTTTTTGACATCAATTTTAGTTAACAAAAACTTCTACGATAAGTTGCCATCCGATCTACAAAAAATAGTAGATGAGGCCGTAGTTAAAACTGCACAACTTGAAAGAGAAGATTCAATCCAAGACAACATGGATCAACGAAAACTCTTCGAAAATAGCGGTAAAGTTAAAGTTGTTGAAGTTTCGCCGGAGCTTCATAAACAGATGTACAAGGCCGGAATTAAGATTCAAAAAAATTACGAGAATTTTTTTACTAAAGAATTAATTGAAGAAATCAAATCCAACTAACAAAATAAAAGCTCGGTCAGCATTTATGCTGGCCGCTTTTTATATTCCTCTTGCATTAGTTCTTTTAATTCCAAGAAATGTCTATGCTACAGACATATTTGTAATTGCTGATCTTAAAATCACTTTTAATCATTTGAATGAGCATACCTTTGCTCGCCTCTTGGAAGAACAAATAAGAATAGATTTAAACCTGATTAAGAAGGTTGAAGTCATTGGGCCTTCTGGATATGAAAAACTTCCAGAAAAGCTAAAAAAAGGGCAATTGGTGGTGAATTTATTATTCGGATTTGAAGATGCTATAAAAGTTTTTTTACAAAAATATGAGAAATTTAACTGCTCAGCTGACTACGATAAAATAGTAAAAAATCAAGAGGTCGATTATAAATTTTTATTAAGTCCCTATTTTGAAGAACAAAAAAAGTTTGAAAAATTGATTCAATCAAAAAAGGTCATTTTCAGGTCTTTTTGGGTAGGGGGAACTCTCAAACGTAAATACATCCTTGAACACCGCTTAAAGTGTAATTTAAGTAACTTTAAATTAAACTCTAAAAAAGAAAGTTTTTCGCGATTGTTAGATACCATCTCTCTTAATGACTATCCCATTACGATATCGAATGTTGTTAATCTAGACCTTCGTTTTCCTCGGCTAGAAGGAGCTAAAATAGAAGACTCTAATGCCTATCGCGTACTTGCCAAAGGCATAGTTTCATTGAATGTTTCAGAATTAGTTAAGTAGATTTAATCTTTAAGTAGTGCAAAACATCTTTGATAGTGATGTCATTAAAGCGTCTGCCATCGCTGCCGCCGATGATTACTGCCATTTCATTAATATCGATCTCAATTTGCGTGCGGCTTTGAATTTCAAAAAATAGGTCGATAACATCAATTGACTCGAAACCATAGTCGCTTACTAATCTCTTATTTACGTCAAAATCTACTTTGCCTTTAATGAGTTCAAGAGATTCTTTTAAAGCGCTTTCTAGTTTGTTGGATTCCATAGTGCTCACCGTTAGTGTTAGTTAATTAATGTTACCATTAACAGAGGTAAAATAGAATAGATCAGATAGGGCCCAATTCGGGAAGATAATCAGGTTTGTCTATCTTCCAATTTTCGATCAATATATTATTATAGCAATATTTCAAAAGATTAGTGAGAGAACCTATGACTAAAAATTATGCATTAATTACAGGTGGCACATCAGGGATTGGTTTTGAAATTGCAAAAAGCATGGCCATAAATAACTTGAATCTTGTCTTGGTTTATCTTCATGATGAAGAGAAGGCCAAGAATGCTTTGACTGAATTACAAAAAATTAATCCTAATATAGGTGTAAAAATTTTGAAATGGGATTTAAGCCAAATTTCCACCTTGAATGATTTTTGGATTAAGGTAAAAAGCTTTTTTTTAGATTTTAAAATATCACATTTCATATCGTGCCATGGACGAATTGGTTCAAATCTTTTTCTTTTTAAAAAACAAGAAGAGATTGCTAATACAATAAATGAACATCTTGTATCCAATGTTTTGCTTACTCATTTAATCCTTAAGGATATGTGTGTGGCAAAATTTGGACGTATTCTTTTTCTTACTTCGTTAGCTTCTAAAAAAATCAATAGAGGACAGTCCGATTACGCTCTTTCGAAATCAGCATTGGAAGTTTTTGTTAAATCGATGACAGCAGAACACTTTCATCGTGGTGTAACATTTAATTGCATTTCAGCAGGCCTTGTTAACACTAGAGTAACGGAAGAAATTTCCAAGGCCTTTGCCGATAAAAGTGCAGAAGGCGCCAAGATTGTAGATGTCAAAAATGTGGCGAGAATAGCGATGCTTATTCTTTCTGACGAATCATCTGACATATCTGGATCGATTTTCTCAATTGATGGCGGTCAAGGTTCCATTGGGAACAATCATGACTACCATCGACTGAGTTTTAAGGCCGAGAAATCTTCAAGTGCAAATCCTACGGAATCAAACAGCG
>CAMLRB010000142.1 GCA_946482295.1 uncultured Bacteriovorax sp.
GATCGTCTGACATTTGATTCATCAAACCTCTCATGTTTGAACTTCCGCTCGCCGCTTGTGAATTCTGATTATAATGCTTTCGGTGATGCCGCTGATGATATTAATTTAAATGCTTACCAAGAAGAGTTCGCGAACTTCTGCCGTAACCATATTTTCAACAGCGGATGTATGCAAATTCCTTGGCCGCAACAGACTGGTTATGAAATAAAAGCGCCTTTTATTTATCAAACAACTACGCAATACTCGTCGGAAATTTCAATTCCATCAGCTTCTCTTACTGACGGTCGCGCTCGTTTGGACACAACACCTATTACTGATCCAATTGAAACGAATGAAATTAATCAAAAATCCTATCCAGATGCTCCGTATCCACCAGAAGCATACTACTTCGTAGGAAGTGGTACTTTTAAACCGGATTTAGAATTACCGGCCAACCAATCTTATAATTTCTTTACAAATAAAGATGATGATTATGGTGCGAGTATGTACCTTCCGGCCTACATTCCATTTGATCTTACGGAGTGGCTTGCTGGAACAAACACTTACAATATAAAAGTTTGGGTTCGTTATTACTACGATAATGGTTTCACTGATGCTTACGAAGCAACACCTGTTTTCAACAATGCCGCCTGTAACAGTATTATCGATTTCACGAGTACAACTGGTCAGCCAGTTGATCACCTGAAACCGCATGCGACTGGTGGAGGGATTAATGAGGCCTTCTGTATCACGGCTTCGGCAAAAACATCGTTCCGTCCTGTTATATCGGTTAAGGCCTATACAGGTGCAGTTGGAACACGTATTTGGAAATACGCCGGTGTTGTTATTGAATATAGTACTCTAGAATTTAATAAAGCTCAGAAAGTAGCAGTGCCAGGAACTCCATACTATTACCTCACAAAACTAGGTCGTCTTGAACTCAATGGTATTCCGCAAATTACATACGATCCACTTTATTGCAGTAACAATCACGATAGTCTTGTTCCAGGAATTTTTAAACCTACACTGACAACAAGAGCTCAATTTGAAGCGGTAACAAATTCTGGGACATACTCCACAGATACCAACGACATGTATGGCGATATTATTAACAATGACAGCATTGTCAATTATGGTAACGGCGCTAAAAAATTCGTCACACAAGATAAACTGGCCCTCTCGCCTATTTTCTCGAGCAAAGATTTTACTTGCTGTACTCCGTTAGGAAAAACTACGACATCAGCAGATAGATGTTGTTCAAACCACGCTAAAAACGTGAACGGTAAACTCACATGTAAACTTCCGACGGGCACGGACTTGAACGTGTACTTTAATAAATTTGTTTCAAGTGAAGGTGTTGGTACAGATCAACCCGGCGGTGAAGGCCTAATCGTAAATGACGATGATGAAGATAAAATAGACTTTATTGCTTTAACTGGAGAGCCTAAACTACGAGATTCGACTTTCGATAAACTAAAACTACTAGGTGAAGCGTATTGTGACAAAGGGACAGTAACAACAGGTGCGGCATTCGGAAAATTCCCTCCTGAGCCATTCGCTGGAGCGTATAATACACCTCCTGGAGGACTTCCAAATGGTTTAACCCTTGAGCAGACTTTCCCAATGAGTATTGTTGACTCAATCGTAGACTCTCAGGCCGATGACCCAACTGTCGGAAAGTTCCCATTCGATAACGGCTACCGCTGGAATCACCATTTCTATTGTAAATAGTACTCAATTTTCAGATTGAAAGATTTCCAGCTTCTAAATTTGATGCTAGGTTAAGGCCATGAAAAACCTCTATTTATGCGCCTTTTTAACGGCCTTCATTACCTTAACTGTGTCACCACCCAAGGCCCTTGCCCAGGACCTCAAACTCGCCTGTTCGCATAACGAACTTTGCTTGATGGCCAAAACCGTTGCTTTAGAATTCAACGAAAAAATCAGCACTGAAACCTTAGTGACAATGAGTGGTGATCCCCATGAATTTGAACCGACGATTAATGAATTGAAAGCTTTAATCTCAGCGCCTGTTCTCTTAATTGGACCCCATGAACTCAATCCTTGGATTAAAAAAGTTCAGTTTCAACGAGCTAAAAATAAAAATCTAGTGACGATTGCTCTGTCTCTTACGCCTGATCGTAAGGCCCTCTACGCCCATGGATCAAGTGAAGCATTCGCGCACTTTTGGCTTTATCCGAAAATTTATTGCGAAATGAAGAGTGAGTTGGCGCAAATACTTTTCAAGAAACCGTTGAAGGACAATAGCTGTGACCAAAAAGCAAAAGCATTGGAAGAAAAATTAAAAACAACACTTTCTAAAGTAACTTCTCCCATTGTTCTTACACATGATGCCCTCTGGCCGCTTCTTCAAACATATAAAACAAAAGAATTAACTATTGTGGCCATCAAAGGTTCAGGTCATCATGAAGAAGCAACTGCAGGTTCTGTGAAAAAACTCTACGCCGTTTTAAAATCACCAAGAGTCATTTGGTTGGAAGAAACTGGCATTCATGTGCCAGGCAATGTGACGGCGCTAAAGAGAAAGACAGACAGTACACTCACTCTTGATACCGCAAAATCATTTGCAGGAAATCTCTTCGGAACTGTCGAAAAATTAAATGATGAACTGATAAGGTTAGGAACACTTAAATGACATCGGTCCTTTCGGCCAATAAGATTTCATACAGCTATGATCAGCGTACGCCGATTCTCACGGATATTTCTTTCAACCTTGAAAAGGGTCAGAGTCTTGGTGTTTTGGGTCCTAACGGCGGTGGAAAATCCACTTTAATGAAAATCATTGCCGGACTTTTAAAACCTGATTCCGGATTCATTTCTTTCAATGAAAAACCAGTTACCGAATTCAAAAAATATCCCTATCATCTTTTTAGTTATGTTCCGCAAACGAGTGAACTCAATACGACTCTTCCTGTGAAAGTTTCGGAGTACATGGATTTTTCTCTCTCACTCTATAAAAACAATTCTGAGCTAAAACTCGATTCAACATCTGTCGATCGACTTTTGAAATTGGTAGGTATTGAACATAAAAAAAATGATCTTCTTTCAGAATTAAGCGGTGGTGAAAAACAACGCGTTCTTCTCGCACGAGCTTTAATTCAAAAGCCTCAGATTCTCTTGTTAGATGAGCCTACGAAAGGCCTCGATAGCAATGGACAAGATCAGCTGTTGGGTCTACTTGATAAAATTAAAGAAAACGACCACACGTCAATTGTCATTGTTGACCACAACATCAATCAAATCATCAAAAACTGTAACAAAATTCTCTGTCTTAATCGTAGTTTGCACTGGCATGACCATAGAGATTTTCTTACTAAAAATATTCTCGAAAATGTTTACCATTGTGAATTTGAGCATCTTCTCATTCATGAACACGGTGGAACTCATGCTCATGATCATGAATTCTGCCAACATGATCACGGTGAACAAAAAACAACTTCCCATCCTTTCATCAGGAGGAAGTCATAATGTCTTTGTTAAACTCGCTTCAAGAATTTATTCAATATGATTTTTTGCTCTATGCGCTTTTGGGGACCATTCTTCTTTCTTTGACGTGTGGACTTATTTCCCCACTTATCATTGCACGGAAAAATGCATTCATGGGAGCTGCCATTTCCCATTCAACCTTATTAGGATTGGCCGTCGCACTCAGCTTTTTTACTGCAAGTGAATCGCTGTTTGTTTTTCTGCTCACACTTACGATCACTCTGCTTCTCACCCTGTTCCTCGCCCATTCTACCTTTAGACAAAAATTGCCCAACGACTCTCTGATTGGAATTTTTTATACGAGTACAATGGCCCTCGGAATCATTATTCATACTTTGTTTGCAAAAGAAAAAGGGGATCTCATGGGATTTCTTTTTGGTAATATCTTGTTGCTAACAAAAGATGATTTAATCCTATCTTTTATTCTTCTCGGGGTGACTTCTCTCATTATTCTCATTCCATTTAAGAAGTGGCTTTTCATTACTTTTGATGAAGAAACGGCCATCACCAGTGGAATTAAAGTCCCTCTTTTTCACTATGCTTTTTTTGTTATGCTCGCTTTTTTAATTGTAACCAGTATCAAGCTTGCAGGAACAATTTTAGTGGAAACATTGCTTTTAGTTCCTGGCTTTTTTGCTCTGTCTTTTGCCAAAAATAGCCGCCAAACCTTCATCTTCAGTACAATTTTTTCCGTCTTTTTTGCTGTTTTGGGAATTGTCCTGGCCAATACCTGGGGACTTCCTTCCGGGGCCACGTTAGCGGTTGTTTTGTTTGTAGCACTCGTCCTATCCCTTTTACTGAAAAAAGTTTATAATTGGCGTAAGTAAACTTTTTTCGGAAATTAAAATGAAAAATCTTAATGAACCAAGAACGGTGGCAGAAAGTGCAGTAGAAATGCGCTATCTCGTTATGCCAAACCACACTAATCCTCAGAATTCAATTTTCGGAGGAGTTGTTATGTCGTGGATTGACATGGCAGCAGCGATGGTGGCGGAGAGACATTCAAACCGTCCAGTCGTCACAGTTCACGTTGATGGTATAAGCTTCAAAGCGCCGATTAAAATCGGTGATCATGTGCTCATCAAAGCAAGTTTAAATTTTGTTGGGAAATCTTCCATGCTAGTTGGTGTGAAAGTTATAGCTGAAAACCCTTTCACGGGTATCACTCGCCATACGACAACTGCATATCTCGCCTTTGTTGCGTTAGATGACATTGGAAGGCCCATTGAAATTCGAGGACTGATTCCTGAAACGGATGAGGAAAAAAGAAGATTCGCCAGCGGTAAGGCGCGCATCGAAGAGATGAAAACAAAAAAGATGAAAACGGTCTAATTATGTTCTCAAAGGTTCTCTTAACATTCATCATATTGGCAGAATGTGCTTGGGGTGCACTTGAGTACTCTAAAATCGACTTCCCGGGATGCCCGGATAATTCTTTCTGCCAGAAAGAGACTGGAGCTATAAGAAAAAAATGGCTCGATGATATTGATCTTTTTTCAAAAGAAAAAATGTCTGCTGCTAAATTTAACAGCATCATTCAAAAAGAATATGGATTGCCAATTAGCGGATGGGCACAAGAAGAAGCGAGCATTAGTCCTCGTATCATCATGTGGGATTCTCCCTGCAAACAACATCGTAAAGAATCGACTAAATTTTATATCAGTGAAATATTCAGAAAGAATTTGAAACCTGAAGAACTGAAATCACTTCCCAATCTCTACTTTGCTAAGGCCATTGGTCTCGATGACAATAAAAAAATATATAGTGTAACAATTCCTCGTGGTGATGCTCCCTATTTTATCAAAGATGGTCAGTTATACTTTCTTCGCGAAGATGAAGGGAAATACTACGGGCTACTTATATCTAAGCAGGGCGATTTGAAAGTGGCCAAAGTCGAGACAATTTCTGAAACACCAAAAGAAGGAATCTGTTTCAAAGAGCAAATTGATTATTTTTTGAGAGAGTCTCCGGCCCCTAACTTCTATCAAGGTTATTACTGCAAAGATGTTTGGGATAAAGATGAAAAGAAATACAAGACACTACTCTTGGGTTGGAGTTGTAATTGAGGCTGTGTCTCTTCAACGTTGAAAATCTTTTCATGCTCAATACTGGCCATCGCGATGGCTTCAAAAAGCCTCAAGACAAAGTCGATTGGATTGGACGCACCCTGAGAGAAATTGATGCAGACATCATCATGCTCTGTGAAGTGGGAGGACTTCAAAGTCTCGATCTCTTCAACCATAAACAACTACATAATAATTATTATTCGGCCTTGCTTCCAGGGAATTCGGACCGCGGAATTGAAATGGGTTACCTCATACATAAAAGGTTTCCTTACTCGCACCAGCTCCTATCCCACAAAGATAAAAGCATCGATTTTAACTACCCCCACGAACTGAAATCCCACCTGGCCGAAACACAGAAATTAAGTCTCTTTCCTAGTGAACTTCCCCCTAAACAACTTAAGATTCATCGCTTTTCACGGGATATTTCAGAGCTCAGATTAATCAAAGATCAGAAAGTTTCTATGATCATTTTTCTGGTTCACTTGAAATCGAAAATGGACAAGGATGGAATAGATTTTAATGGCTCATTAAGGCGCCAGGCAGAGCTCAAGGCCCTGGTTAATACCTACAATGAACGTCGCCAGGAAATGCCTCAGGTCCCGGTAATCGTCGCCGGAGATTTTAACGGGATGGCCCAACGAAATTCATGTGAATCCGAATTCAGATATTTATACGAGAAAACGGATTTAGATGACGTCCTTGAGTTGATCGGCGAAGAAAGCGAACGCAGGCATACCTATTTCCACTTTAATCGGGAAAACGTCCGCGAAGCAAGCCAGCTCGACTACATTATGCTCCCAGCAGACCTTAAAGGGAGAATTAAAAAAGAAGAATCGGGCATTTATCTTTTTCGCGACCAACATGGTGTAGTGGTTCCCTACCCTCAGGATTCCTTCCAGCGCTACGCACTTCCCTCTGACCATTATCCTCTCGTTCTCACCCTAGAAAATTTCTAATATCCATTTGTTAATCCTCTTTTTATACGTTACATTTTGCCTTCATCTTTTAATTTTTTTCCAGTGCACAATCGCGACTTTCGCCTGTGCCTGACGAGGACATGAAATGGAAAAAAAGGGGCCACCGCAGACTTGGAGCAAAGAAGAAGCAGATAGCGTTTATCACATCTCAAGATGGGGTGATGGCTATTTTGATATTAACGATCAAGGGCATCTTTGTGTTCTTCCTAGTCAGGATGAGAACGGTCCTCGCATAGATATTTCTGAAGTTCTTGAAGAGATGAAAGCTCAAAATATTCCTCTTCCAATCGTTGTTCGTTTTCACGACATTCTTCGCTCACACGTAAAAGTGATCAATGAAACTTTCCGTGATGTCATCAAAGAAGCTGGATATCAAGGTCAGTTCACTGGTGTTTATCCGATTAAAGTAAACCAGATGCGCGAAGTTGTAGAAGAAATCGTTGATGCGGGAACGCCGTATGATTTCGGATTAGAGGCCGGATCAAAACCTGAACTTCTTTCAGTCCTTGCTTACAACGATAACCTCAATGCTCTTACAGTTCTTAACGGATACAAAGACGAAGACTATCTTCGCCTTGCTCTTCTAGGTAATAAACTTGGAAGAAAATGTATTGTTGTTATCGAGAAGTTTTCTGAACTTCACAAAATTTTAAAACTTGCTCGCGAGATGAACGTAGAACCGATGATTGGTCTTCGTGCAAAAATGGCGATCAAGGGTTCTGGAAAATGGTCTGATTCTGGCGGCGAGAAAGCAAAATTCGGTTTAACAATTGCTGAAATGCTTACGTGTGTGCAAATTCTTAAAGAAGAAAACTACATCAACTCTCTTAAGCTTTTCCATTTCCACATTGGATCTCAAGTTACAGATATCCGCACAGTAAAAGAAGTTATCCGCGAAGGCGGACGAATTTTTGCTAAACTTGCTCAATTAGGTGCTCCTCTAGAGTACTTCGATTGTGGTGGTGGTCTTGGTGTTGACTATGACGGATCTCAATCAACGTCTGATTCTTCAATGAACTACAAGCTTCATGATTATGCTTCGGACATTGTTTATATCTTAAAAGAAATCTGTGACGCTGAAAAAGTGGCTCATCCGAATATCGTTACTGAATCTGGTCGTGCTATTACTGCGAGACACTCTTGTGTCATCACAAACGTCATCGACAAAATCGAAACATCTTTTACTGACTACAACACTGACAAAGCAACAGGTGAGCATACTCTTGTAGCTAACATCAGAGAGCTTCTTGAATCACTAAATGAAGAAAATGCTCCTGAATCATACAACGACGCTCTCGATATCAAACGTGAGTGTCAGAATGCATTCCGCTTGGGAATCCTTAAACTTGAAGAGAGAGCTGTCATTGAGACTCTTTTTTGGAAAGTAACAAAGAAGATTTCTTCACTTCTTCCAACGATGGAATTCATTCCGGAAAATCTTTACGACATCGACCAAGGGATTGCTCCTCAATATCTTTGCAACTTTTCTATCTTTCAATCAGCACCGGATATGTGGGCCATTGGACAACTTCTTCCAATCGTTCCAATTACTCGTCTGAATGAAAAACCAACAGTGAACGGAACTTTAGTTGATATTACCTGTGACTCTGATGGAAAGATTAACAAATTCATTGATATTGATGATGTTAAAACATTGCTTCCACTTCACGAACTCAATCCAAACGAAGACTACCACATTGGTCTCTTCCTCACGGGAGCTTACCAGGACGTAATGGGAGACCTTCACAATATGTTTGGTCGCTTAAATGAAGTTCACGTTTTCTGTGATGATGAAGATCCAACTGATTTTTACATTGAAGAAGTGATCAAAGGCTCGAGTGCTGAAAACGTTCTCGCGGCCATGCAGTACAATCCAGAGGCCATGGCCTACACAATGAAAAAGAATATCGATCGCCAGATCGCGGGTGGAAAAATCAATCCACGCGAAGGCGTTCGTCTTGTTGATTTTTATGAGAGCTGCTTAAAATCTTATACATATTTAAAAAATTAAGAGGTTAATATGAAACGCGGACCATTATCAGAATTCATGCTTACTCATTATAAACATTTCAACTCTGCAGCTCTTGTTGATGCAGCAAAAGGTTGGGAAGCTCACCTTGAAAAAGGTGGAAAAATGTTCGTGACACTAGCAGGAGCTATGTCGACAGCTGAACTTGGAAAATCACTCGCAGAGATGATCAGACAAGATAAAATTCATGCTATCTGCTGTACTGGTGCGAACCTTGAAGAAGATATCTACAATCTTGTTGCTCACAATCACTACCACCGCATTCCAAACTGGCGCGAACTTACAGCTGCCGACGAAATGAAACTTTTGGAAAAAGGTCTTAATCGTGTAACGGATACTTGTATTCCTGAAGACGAAGCGATGAGAAAAATTGAAGCACTCATCAATAAAGAATGGCAAAAAGCAGATAAGGCCGGAGAAAGCCATCCTCCACACTATTACT
>CAMLRB010000143.1 GCA_946482295.1 uncultured Bacteriovorax sp.
ACTCGGTCTTCACTGTGACAAGATTATTAGTCATTATGAAGCTAAAATCCAGTTGTGTTCTTTGGTTACTAGGTTGTAACAAATGAATGAAAGACTAAAAAAAACAATCGTCCAAAAGAGCGTGAGAGATTATTGCGCATGGTTTGATGCCTTAGCACAAGAAATCCTCAATGCGCATACTTTTCGAATCCGCCATTCTTTTTATGAAATTACAGAAATTGAGTTTTATGTATATGACGATATTCATACCGATGCTAACTCTCATGCAACCCCCATGCAAAAAACATCATTGAAAATGGTTTTTCACACACATGGACCTTCGTTCAAAGAAGGAAGTTATAAAGGAGTTGATATTTCCATGGGAAACAAAAATCGGTATGGAGGAATTCTTATTCGTGGATTAAAGGCCTTGAAAGATAATCGATTGATTGATGGCCCTTCAAAAGTCGTAGATGAAATTCTCCTTCAATACAAGGAAAGCAAAGTTAGAGATCTGTTAGAGCACATTGATGTTGATATCGACGGGAATGATTTTGAACTAGTGTCTAAAGTAAACGACAAAATTGAATTATTTAAGTGTCCACGTGTGGGCCTAAGTCTCAAAAAGAATTCCGAGAAAAAGATTTCATATCTTCTTAGAGACTATCGCTATCTCAAATATCCTGAGCTTTCTAAAAAAGGAAGGCCTTTCATCATTGCCAGCGCGGTAGTTCATCAGAAGCAGATTGCACTTTCATCAAAAGTAAAATCTACTTATGAAACGCTCATCAAGAGAGGGAAAAAGAGAAAAGCATTTCAATTAAGTTCGACGACAACTATCAGCGAGCTAATCGAATATTATGGGCATTTATCATGCAACAAAATTAATGATAACCCCTAATAAGGAGGTCTCTCTTGTATCAAGAACAAAATCAAAATACTCAAATGGAAAGAGAATCATCGACAACAACTTCAACACTGTCTTCCTTGTGTCAGCTAAAAGCACCTTTTAAGCTAGAACCACTCCCTTATTCAGTAGAAGCTTTAGAACCTGTTATTGATAAAGAAACGATGACTGTTCACCACGACAAACACCATAAGACCTATGTAGAGAATTTGAATAAGTTTCTCGCAGAGGTGAAAGATCAACCGAATGATGTTGAATTGGAAAAAATTTTTAAGAACATAAATTCTTATCCTACAAGTGTGCGCAACAATGGTGGAGGGCACTGGAACCATTCCTTTTTTTGGTCCGTCCTCACTCCTGATAAAAATAAAAGAGAAATACCGAAACGACTTCAAAGAGAAATCGAAGCGACTTTTAATTCATTAGAAGATTTTAAAGCAGAGTTTGAGAAAACAGGAATTGGCCAATTTGGCTCAGGTTGGGTTTGGCTTGTACGTACGGCGAGTGGTGATTTGAAAATTTGTTCAACAAAAAATCAAGACAATCCACTCATGGGAGAGAGTGAAATATCTGGACGTCCCATTTTTACAGTCGATGTCTGGGAGCATGCATATTATCTTAAATATCATGAGAAACGAGCAGACTATCTAAAAGGAATTTGGGAAGTTGTTAACTGGAATCAAGTTAATGCTTACGATAAAGAAGCCCTAGAGCGTATCGCTACATTCCAATAATTACAGGGGGCATCTGTGGCCCCTTGTTTTTTATTTTCGTTCTGGCATAATAAGCTCATCATGAATATCTAATCATCCTCATTTTTTTCACAAAATCATTACATTTTTAAAAAACCGCTAACAGTTGACTGTTAACCGTTAACTGTTTTTCCGAAGGAAAAATTTCATGTTATTGAGACATCTCTTGTTAGGGTTGTTTGCTTTTTTTGCTGTTGAGATTAAAAGACCTCGACTTAAAGATGCTCCTTCCATCATAGGCATTGAGACAGTGTGGGAAGATCGCAAGCAGAAGAAAAAGAAAAAAGAGTACCACCAGAAAAAAGGAAAAAGGAGAATTCGTCCAAAGACGGAAATTCCAATGCCTAAGCATTTGAATTCCAGGCCAATGGATCATCGATTTTCTAATCAAAAATCACTCAGGCGGATGTATAGAAATTGCTAAAGAATAGGAGAGTGAGGTATGTAGGTAATATAAAATTAAGCGAGGTTCAAATGAAGCTGGTTCTATTAGCAGGTATATTATTTTCTTCTTCAATGGCATTCGGTCTTGAGAAAATTGATTTCACGGGCAACTATCAACTTGTAAGAAACGTTCAAGGACAATGTCCTCAAGAAATGGATGTTAAGTTGGTGGATTTTTCCAATCAAACATCTTCACCTTCACTAAGTTTCACATGCAATGGTGGAGAAGAGGAAGGTTGCTCGAGGGTAATTTACCAACTGGCCGACATCAATTCAGGAAATCTTAAAAGATTCGTAGAGAATCCAATGACTGGAAAAATTGATTCCATTTATTATTCCCACCAAGCACTGGGAGGTAATCAAATTCGCGCCTACAACCGTATGGCCAAGACAGATGGGCAATTGTTATGGGTGACGACATTCAGCGCTGAGCTTATTGGTGATGAACTAAGCTATGTTTTTACAGAAAGAAATAAACTTATTAATACTGAACGCAATGACATTTGTCGTTTTACAAAAAATAGAGCGGAGTAATTATGAAAATTAGAGCACAACATATTCTCGTTGATCAGGAATTTGAGGCGAACGATCTTTTGAAAAAACTTGCTGACGGAAAAACTTTTGAAGATCTCGCGCGTGATTTTTCTCAATGCCCATCTGGAAATAGCGGAGGAGATTTGGGAGAGTTTGGAAAAGGGATGATGGTGCCGAGCTTTGAAAAAGCCGCCTTTGCTCTAAACGTAGGAGAGATTTCCTCTCCCGTTAAAACTCAGTTCGGCTACCATCTGATCAAAAGACTTTCTTAATTAAGATTAAAAACACGCAGGAACTCATCTGTCACTTTGTTGAGTTCCTCGTGCTGACTTGGTTTACTCATCGTCGAAACAACTTGTCTGCCCATAACGTTCATTCCGATATAAGCGCACATTAAACGCATAATCAAAACAGCTTGATGTCCGCCACCAGCACTATGGGTGGCCAGCATCGCAGGTTTGCCATTAAAAGCATCTCGCCAATTTTTGGTTGAGCGAGAAACCCAGGCAAGAAAATTATTGAATGATGGTGGTGGCCCCCCGTTATATTCAGGAGCAATGAAAATAAATCCGTCTGCGGCCAATGGTTCTTTATAAGCGGACATGAGAGCTTCAGCTGAATGTTCAGCGTCTGATTTACTCGTATAAAGCGGAAGATTCATCTCGACGACATTAATAAGTGAAGTCTTTACGTTTTTAGTTGAAAGAAGTTTTTCTACTTCATGAGCGAGTTCAAGATTTTTTCCTACACTCGCAACGACAATGGCGATTTTTTTCATTTAAAGTCCTTTAAAAGTTTTTAACATCTATAGTAACCCGAAAGCTTTTCAATTTAAAAGTCTGCTGGCACCATTATACTATGAAATGGATTTTTGTTTTAAGTTTACTGTTGTCTCTAAACAGTGTTAGCGCACAAGAATGTGCCCATAGTAAAGATCAATTCAACTGCGTAAAATTCGTCAAGAACTACGATGCGGATACGATTACTGTCGATATACCTGGAGTCCATCCTTTAATCGGCGATAATATCAGCGTGCGGGTTGGCGGCATCGATGCTCCGGAAATAAAGGGCTCTCTTCCATGCGAAAAGGAAGCCTCTCGAAACGCTAAAAGATTGGTTGAGAATTTGCTCAAAAGCGCCAAAAAAATCACTCTCAAAAACGTCCAAAAAGATAAATATTTCCGCATACTTGCGGATGTTGATGTCGATGGGCGTGACCTTAAAGAATTGCTGCTTAAAAACCGTCTGGCCTACGCTTATGAAGGTGGGACAAAAGAAAAGCGCAATTGGTGTGGAAGGGCCACAGCTTCCGCTCCATAAATTTCTGATGTAAATATTTCAGCGTCTCACTCAAGCTGTTAGGTTTTTGTTAAGATGCGCTCATGTTAAACAATCTACTTCTAATCATGGTCTTTATGACGTCGCTTTCTTTGCGACCGGCAGAGGCGTTTATTTATCCTTATGAGCAGGGAAACCGCTTAACTTTGATGGAAGATCCAAAAGATGCCGTCGAAACAAAACTTGAGATGGTCAGACAGGCCAAACATCATATCCACATCATTACTTATTTCTGGGACGATTCCAGTTTTCCTAAAAAACTCGCACATGAATTAATGAAAGCTAATGAACGTGGAGTTGAAGTGCGAATTCTTACGACATTTGTTCCAAGTGTCGCGACAGACGTTACAGGACGAGCGAAAAAATGGCTGACGCCGGAAATTCCCAATGCCGTTATGAGCTTTTTACGTTTAAAACCAGTTGAAGGACTTTCAATCTCGAATAACTTGCATGAGAAAATTTTCTTAGTGGACGGTCAAAAGGCCATCCTAGGGGGAAGAAATATTTCTGATAGCAGTTTTCGCGGTAAAGACATGGAAGTAATGCTCGAAGGTCCTGTCGTGAATCAAGTGCAGCAGCATTTTAAAATTATGCACGATTTTCTCACACAGCTGGAAATCAATAGTGCGTGTCGCTCGCAGATAGAATTTTGTATGGACATGACCCAGTCCTATTACCAGACACTCTTTTATGAAAATGATCCTTCGTTTTTTCCAGAGCAACCTGTATTTGAAAATGGTGTGACGGCAAGAATTCTCACCCACGAAGCTGTTTTGAAACAACACATGCATACTTTCAATATCAAGCAACGTCTTTATATGACCGACGATATTATGAATACTGTCTTAAAAACAGAATTCAAAACTCTTCGGGCCTACAACTATTTCATCATTCCAACAGATGATTATAAAGATTTTCTTTTAAAAAATATTAAGGCCGGAAAAGATATTAAGGTCATCACCAATAGCAAACGTTCTGCCGCCTTTGTGAGTAACAAAGGTTACCTCTATAGTCTTCCAGATCTAAAAGAACTGGCCCGTAAAGGACTCAATATTTATCAATGGAACGGTGACGGAGAACTCGCTTATCTCCATGAGAAAGTGATGATTTTCGATGAAGACCACGTCATGATTGGTTCTCACAATTTTGGAATTGGATCAACAAGCGTTAGTAACGAAATAGCGATAGAATTTAAATCTCCGGAAATTGCCTCACGTCTTATTCAGATTTTTGATCAAGAAATCAGTGACGAAAAATTGACGAAAAAAGCACGTGAAAAAACTTTTAACCGCGAAATTGACGAAGACAGCAATTGGGTTAAATTCTTGCGTACAAATCTTATTGGCGATATTCTTCAAGAGCTCTATTAATCATGAATCATTTTAATGAAGCTTCTAAAGAGTGGGATCGACCAGAAAAGATCGTTCAAAACGCTGACTATGCGGATAAAATAAGAAAACACCTTACATTTTCTCCAAAAAACATTTTAGAAGTTGGATGCGGAACTGGACTTTTAGGGCAGCAGTTTATTGATGATCAAAATTATCTTCTGGGAATTGATACTTCAGAAGGCATGCTCGATGTTTTTAATAAAAAATTTGCGGGTAATGATCGCGTAGCGAGTATGTTACTTAATCTTGAAGAGCAAAGCATTCATGAGCAATTTGATTTGATTGTCTCCTCAATGGCCTTTCATCATCTTAAAGATCCTGCCTCGATGATAACAAAACTTAAAAAGAATTTACGAGCTGGCGGCGTCCTTGCAGTGATCGATCTGGATAAGGAAGATGGATCATTTCATAGTGATCCGGCGAATATGGGTGTTCATCATTTCGGTTTTAGTGAAGAGCAGTGTCGTGAATGGGGAAAGGGCTTTAACGAAGTACGAAGAGAAATTATAAATACCATCTCTAAAAATGGGGGCGAGTATCCCATTTTCCTCGCCCTCTATTTCAATTAAAAAAATTAGCTTCTTAGTTTAGTGTATTTTTGAAAAGACGGACGGTCGCTTACGGCCTTCATCCAATTCCCAACATTGGGATAAGCAATGACATCAAATCCTAGAGCATTTGCAAGACCAGCTACTGAAGCCACGTTAAGGTCAGCAAGTGTAAACTCGTTTCCGGCAAGGTATTTTGATTGGGCAAGAGCATTGTCTAGAATGTTGTAGAGATTCGGAAGCAATTGCATGTTTTTGTCGATTGTATTTTGGTCACGTTTATCATCCGGCATGAACATTTTTTGGATGAGAATTTCAATCAGTGGCATTTGCAGCTCAGCACTTGCCCAGTGAGTCCATTGTTGAACAAAAGCTCTTTCTTGAACTGTTTTCCCAAGTAATTCTGGTTTATATTTATCAGCGAGGTAATTATTGATAGCAAATGATTCGAACAATTTGATGTCGCCGTCTACTAGAGCAGGAACTTTTCCGTTAGGATTTATTTTTAAAAACCACTCTGACTTATGCTCTTTAGCACGCATATCGATATTTTTATTTTCATAAGGCTGACCAATTTCTTCCAAACACCAAAGACATCTTCCCGCACTTGAGCGGGCCGGACCATAAAGCGTAATCATTATTTTACCTCCAAAAAAAGATAGTGTACCTCGAGAGTGAGGGCGTCGTCTTGACTCTAAGGGCCTAGGAATTTATTCTGATGACCATGAAGAAAGAACGTTTCTTACTTACTTTTCAGTACCTTGGATTCCGATATTTCGGCGTGCAAAAGCATCCTGGTCTTAAAACAATTCAAGAGCTCATCGAAAAAAAAGTGAGTGATCAATTTCCTGCTTGTTTAGTTCACACAAAATTTTCCAGCCGCACTGATAAAATGGTTTCGAGTCTGGAGAGTTACTGTTTACTGACTCTTAAAGGCGAAACGTTGCCAGATGCGGACCAAATCAAAGAGATGATTCAATTTCCCGCAGATGTCCTTATCCTTGATTGTAAAAAGGTACCATCCGATTTTCGGTTGTTAAAAAGTATAGTTGAAAAAAAATACCACTATTATTTTTCAGTCAATATCAATCTCCCTCATGTTTTTTCTGCTCCTTTTATGTCGCATTTTAAAGAGAAGCTCGACATAGAGTTAATGAAAAAAGGAGCAGAGCTTTTTGTAGGAACGCGAGAGCTTCCCAACTATGTGATGAAAACTGAAACACTGAAGAAAAGAACGATTTCACATTGTCGAATCTCACGGAATACTGATTTGTGCGCTAGTTTTTTTCCTGAGACGAGTTACGTTCTAGAAGTTCAAGGAACAAGTTTCAAGCGAGGACAAATTCGTTTGATGATGGGGGCCCTTGTTCGTCTGGGAAAAAATGAAATTTCCCTCACTGATTTTGAACATTCTTTGAATGAATCAGATCCGGGCTGGGTTAAATTCCTTGCTCCACCTTCTGGACTGATGCTTGTCAAAAGTCACCTTTTGCCCACGTAGATTGGATCAAAGATTCCTTTAAAATAGAGGAATGCAAACAACACTATTTCTTCTTTTTTCATTAATGTTTTCTCATTCTCTTTTTGCTTCGGAAGCCATTGGATCTTATTCTAAGGGATCTTTGAAAGAAGGAGATTCGATTCTCGAACGACCAATTTCGATTCACAAGCTTTTCCTTGCACGAAAAAAGTTTTTCGCAACTGATGAAATGCATTCCGTGCTGGCAGATGCTTCCGAGTATCTTCGTCGGGAATTCCCAGATGCGGAAATTTTTCAAATTGGGGATCTCTCAGCGATCAAAGGGGGAAGTGCACCTGGACATTCGAGTCACCAAAATGGTCTCGATGTGGATGTTGTTTATCTTACTCTCAATAAGCGCTTACAATCGCCCGAGGCCACTTACTGGGAAGAAGATTTTATCGTGAATAATAAAGTGAGTTCAAACTTTCACACGGAAAGAAACTTCAAAATTTTTCATGAACTTGTTCATCGTCATCCTGTTCAACGCATTTTCGTAGATGAGTTGATCAAAAAACATCTTTGCGCCTATACAAAAACACAGGGAATATATAAACAGGCAGAGGTGATTGAGACGTTGAGAAGACTTCGTCCGCTTGATTTACATCGAACGCACTTTCACGTTCGTCTTAGATGTCCAGAATCGGATCGAGAATGCACACCACAGGCAGAAGTCCCTGCAGGGGATGGTTGCGTTTAGAAGCGACAGTCGACGTTTGCGAGAGAGGGATTTAGAGGGAAAGAGCCCTGGAAACCTTTGAGTTCTGAGTTTATATAATGAACAAAGAAAGATTGATCTTCGCCGATACTTAGGCCTTTTTCAGTGTAGAGAATTTCGCCCTTGGCCTTCTCAACTTTTAAAAACTCACGACCTTTTTTATATTCACTTTTTTCAATGATGTGAGCGTCTTCATTTTGATCTTCTTTATAGACCAGATAGACGGGCGTTTCACCTTCTGCGTGTTCTTTAAAGAACGTTCTCAATCTGAAAATTTGTCCGTTGATATTTTTGTGAATATTCGTGAATCGTTCTGAAACAGCTTGCCCGTTTTTTTGCCAATCTGCTACTCCAGGCATCTGGGCCCTTAATGTTTGACAGACATCGTTTTGAACTTGAGGAGCAGACGAAGCATTAGTGCTGACGTTAATGAAAGCAGGATGTGCTGGTTGTGAAATAGAATTGTCTACAAGGGGGTCGATTACACTTTTCTTTTTATTGGGCGCGAATAGTAAAAATCCACCTACAATAAAAAAAAGTAGCGTTGAACTAAAAAATATTTTTTTCTTTTTATCCACGCTTTTTGTTACCTCTAGTACCAGCGTTTACATTTCGTCTTAGGCGAAGTTGCCTCGCCCCAACGTAATTCAACCACATCATTCGGGTGACTAGAAAGCTGCTCCTTTTCAATTCTCTTGTAAAGAGTCGCAAGATCAAGTGTCTTTCCGGCAGCGTAATTAATTGGGCAGA
>CAMLRB010000144.1 GCA_946482295.1 uncultured Bacteriovorax sp.
AAAACGTCTCAGTGCCAGTTGTTGTAAAGGTACTAGCTACTTTGATTATTACTTTTGCTTTTTTCCCACTTATTCAAGATCAACTCATCATGGATATTAAGTATGTTGGTCCGGAGAGTTTCTGGTATCTCACAATATTTAATACGCTTGTAGGATTGGTGATTGGCTTTTTTGTTAAATCGATCATGAGTATTTTTATCTCTGCCGGGGCGCTTATCACGCAACAAATTGGTTTCAACGCCGTTGCGTACTTTGATCCGCAAGCAGGTTCACCAATGGGTCCTTTCGAAAAACTTATTGAGTGGACAGTACTCATGATGGTCATTACTTCAGGAGCATTGCTGCCGATGTTTAAAGGCGTATTGACATCATTTTCAACTGTGCACGTTTATAACATTGGAAAAATGGCCCACTCGATTGATTTCTTCATGATCATGTTTAAATCAATTTTTGTTACGAGCATCATGCTGGCCACTCCGATGATTTTCATCAACCTGGTTATCAATGCGATCATGGGAATTGTTTCGAGAGCAGTACCACAAATGAACGTTATCGCAGTAAGCTTTGCAGTTAACATTGGTCTAGGCCTTCTTGTATTCGTGGCCGGATCGGAAGAGTTTTTTCAAACTTGTTTTAGAATATACACTGATCGTTTAGGCGATTGGTTTAAATTTATATCTTAAAGGTTTGACTGCCAGGAAGGCAGTTATAAAAAGGCAGAAGAATGGCCGATGATAGTGACGCTGGCGAAAAGACCGAAGAGCCCTCCCAGCATCGTATAGACGAATTTAGAAAGAAAGGGGACGTCGCAGTCTCAAGAGAACTCACGTCAGTTCTCGTGCTCGCGGCTTGCCTTATGACTCTTTCTCTTTCGCTCGTATTTATTTTCGAGCAGATGACGACTTATATTGAATGGCTCTATACACTCGACATTTCCTCAGCTTTTACACCAAAATCCCTCACTACGATCACTACTAAAACAATGATGACGGCAGCTAAGTGTGCCGCACCAGTTTTGTTTGTTGCTCTTTGTGCAGGTGTTCTTTCTCAAGTCGCGCAAATTGGATTTCTGTATTCGCCAGATATATTGGAATTAAACTTTGATCGAGTTAATCCAATCAATGGAATGAAAAAATTATTTTCTAAGCAGGCCCTCTTTGAAGCAGTAAAAGGTGTCATAAAATTCGTTGTTATCATCGCGGTTGTTTATGCTTATCTAAAAGATGATATTTCAAAATATAACGGATTCATGCATCTAGAAATCGAGCAGTCGTATTTTTATGCAAAAGATTTATTGCTTAAAATTTCATTCGCTATCATCTTGGCCCTCGCGGTTATTGCAGTTTTAGATTTTGCTTTCCAAAAATTAACTTACAAAAAGAAGTTGATGCAAACGAAACAAGAGTTAAAACAAGAAAGTAAAGAGCAAGACGGTAACCCTGAAGTAAAGGCCCGTATTCGTCAGATTCAGCGTGAAATGTCTCGTAAACGCATGATTCAGGATGTGAAGACCGCTGATGTTATCGTCACCAATCCAACTCACATTAGTATCGTTTTAAAATATGATTCTGAAACAATGGTTTCTCCAATGATTATCGGAAAAGGGCAAGATCACATGGCCCTTAAAATCAGAGAGATCGCTAAAGAACATAATATTCCAATTGTTGAAAACGTATTACTCGCAAGAACACTTTATAAAACAGTAAAAGTGGGTAGCCCAGTTCCGCGCAATATGTATAAGGCCGTCGCTGAAGTACTAGCGTTTGTTTATAAACTTAAGAAAAGAAAGAAAGCATTGGCATAGGTGATTAGATGAATGACATGTTTAAAAAAATGAAAATATTTAGTCAGGGGCCAGATGTTTTGGCCGCTGTTGGTATTTTGATGATCATGGTGGTGATGATCGTTCCGATCCACCCATTTATTCTTGATTTACTTCTTGCGTTTTCATTGGCAACTTCAGTCATGATCATGCTTGTTGCCCTTTACTCTAAAAAGCCTCTCGACTTTTCAACGTTTCCTTCTGTTCTTCTTATCTCGACACTTTTCCGTCTGGCCTTGAACGTAGCTTCGACGAGAAATATTTTAATCAATGGTGCTAGTGATGGAACGGCAGCTGCCGGTGAACTTATCAAATCATTCGGTGAGTTCGTAGTAGAAGGTAACTTTGTTGTCGGTATCATCATCTTCATCATTCTCGTCATCATCAACTTCATGGTTGTTACAAAAGGTGCGGGCCGTATTGCTGAAGTTGGTGCTCGATTCACCTTAGATGCAATGCCTGGTAAGCAGATGGCGATTGATGCTGACTTGAACGCCGGTCTTATCAATGATGTTGAAGCAAAAAGACGTCGTAAAGAAGTTGCAGAAGAAGCAGATTTTTATGGATCGATGGACGGTGCTTCGAAGTTCGTACGCGGTGATGCCATTGCCGGTATTTTGATTACAGCTGTTAACATCATCGGTGGTATCATTATTGGTGTCGCTCAAAGTGGAATGGATTTCGGACAAGCGGCCGAAACATTCACTCTTCTAACGGTAGGTGACGGTCTCGTTACTCAAATTCCTGCTCTAATCATTTCTACAGCTGCCGGTATTCTTGTTACTCGTTCAGGGACTGATGACAACATCGGTACTCAAGTACAAAAACAATTTAAGATTCATCCGAAGGCCATTTATATATCAGCGGCCGTTCTTGTCTTTTTTGGTCTCATCCCAGGTCTTCCAAAACTTCCATTTTTCTTGATGGGTGGATTCCTTGGTTATGTTGCTTACAAAATGGAACAATCTAATATCTCTGAGGAGAAAGCAGAAAAACAAAAAGCAGTGGAAGTTACAAAAAAAGCAAATCCACAAAACCTCGAAGAACTACTCAATATGGAACTGGTGGAGTTGGAAGTTGGTTACGGGCTTGTTCATTTGGTTGATACAGAACAAAACGGTGACCTTCTTGAACGTATCACACATATGCGAAAAATTTTCGCACTCGATTGGGGGGTTATCATTCCTTCCGTCAAAATTAAAGATAACTTGGAATTAAAGCCTGGTGGATACTCTGTAAAAATTAAAGGCGTTCAAGTCGCTAAAGGCGAGTTGATGTCTGATTACTTCCTCGCAATGGATCCAGGAACGGTAATCGAAAAAATGGACGGGGTAGAGACAACAGAACCAGTATTCGGGCTACGTGCGGTTTGGATTTCGGAAGATCAGAAAGAAGATGCTCAATACAATGGATATACTGTAGTTGACTGCTCAACAATTGTGGCCACTCACCTAACTGAGATCTTGAAATCGAATCTTCATGAACTCTTTGGTCGCCAGGAATTAGTACGAGTTCTCGACAATTTTAAAGAGACGAATCCAAAATTAGTCAACGATTTAATACCTGAGATTGTTAATCTGGGAATCGTACTTAAAGTCATGAAAAATTTACTTCGCGAAGGTGTTTCAGTTCGAGATCTACGCACAATTTTGGAGACATTATCAGAGTATGGCTCTACAATAAAAGACACAGAGGCACTGACTGAGCATTCACGTCAGGCCCTCTATAGAACCATCACTGAAAAGATTAAAAGTGATTCGGGAGACATCCCACTGTTTACGTTGGATAGAAATATTGAAGAGTCGATTGCTCAAAATATTATCCAGACAGATCAGGGGCAACAACTCTCGCTTGATCCGAAAGTCACTCAAATTATCCTGGCTTCACTCAACGAAAAAATTGAAGAGGCCACAAATATGGGTGAGAAGATGGTGGTGCTTTGCTCTCCAGTTATCCGCGCACACTTTAAGCGTTTAACTGAAAAATTTATCCCCAACCTTGTGGTAGTAAGCCACAATGAGCTTTCGCCTGATGCGAATATTAGATCACTAGGAACGGTGAGGTTGTAATAAATGTACGTTAGAAAATTTGAAGCAGACACAATTGAAGAAGCATTAAAGGACATCAAACGCGAGTTAGGTCCTGATGCCGTCATTCTTAAGACCATTACAAATAAAGGTCTGAAAGGTGCTTTCAAGAAAAAGAAAATCGAAATTACAGCTGCAATCTCAGAAAAAAATTACGTTCGTAAAGCACAAGTCGACACAGTTCTAAACGAAAATCAAAAAGAAGAATTTTATAATGGAAGTGCAAGCTATATTGCCAACATGATCGATCAACATGATCAATCGAAAGCAGCACAGTCTTCATCAAAACAACAAGGTTCAGCTTCTATGCAAAAACAATCAGGGTACGGAAACGCCGGCCTTAATCGTACTGTTTCAACAACAAAAGGTATTGCCTCTTCACTTAAAGAAGGATTGGATGATTTCCTTTCACTTGGTGAAAGAGAAGATCGTCATTCTTCATCAAATAACAATCGCGAGTTCAATTTTGATGACGAGATGGAGTCGGCACGTCCAATGCCAGCTCAACCAAGAAGACCACAACAAGCAGCAGCTCCAGCTCCAAGACAACAAGCTCCTGCTCAGCAAGTAGCAGCTCCAGTGGCAACACAAGCGCCAAGCTATGAACGAACGAATGTTGAATTTGAAAAACAAAAAAATAAAATTGAAGAACTTGAGAAAAAACTATTTGAGCTTTCTCGTAATTTTGAACGAGTTCACAAAAAAGAGCCAATTGGTATTTACCAATTAAGAACAACTCTGAGAAGTTTAGACATCAATGAGACTTATATTCAAACTTTGATCAAAAAAGGATTGTTTGAATTGACGGATACTGATGTTGAAAATGCTGACGTAGTTTTTGAATTCGCTCTTCGTGAAATGATGAACACTGTTTCAGTTGCTATGCCAATGTTCTCGGCAGCTGAAAATAAAAAATCTCCCGTGATTACTGTATTTTTATCTGAATCATCTTGCGGCCAAACATCAATGGTTCAAAAGATTGGGATGCTGAAGCAAGAATCAGTCATTATTAAAAATTCATTTACAACAATTAATCCAGCAAAAGAAACTAAAACTCCATTTGCAGAAAAGATTTTTGGAATGACAGTTGTGAAAACTCAATCAATAGCTGAAATCGTAGCTGAGTGTAGAAAAGCAATGGAAAACGGAAAGTCTGTTTTCATTGATTACAAGTGCAGTGAAACTGAAGCTAATGAAACAAAAAAATTCATTGATGGACTTCGTAGAGCATTTTCAAAAGTGGAAGTATTGATCACTCTTTCAGCGATTCATACTGAGTTATACAATAGAAAAATCCTAGGCACGTACAGAAGACTTTCTGATGGTGTCGTTGTCTCACACGTTGATGCTTGTTTGAATTTTGGTTCATTGTTCAACATCACTCAAGACATCAAGGATCTCCCTTACAAGTTTTTTGGTACGGGAGAAGTGGTTCCAGGTGATCTTGAGCCAGCTAGTGCAGAGAGATTATTGGCCGGTATTTTTAAGTTAACGTAAGCGGTTTTACCATTCAGAACTTGGGGAGCATGAGGCGAACCAAGAGTTTATAAACGATAGGGGAGACAGGAAGTCCATGCCTAGTTTAAAAAAGTCCAATCCAAGCGATTGGCTAGTGTCGCAAAACAAGTACTCGTCTAAAAAAACATCAAACAAAGCAAAGACTATTTCTGTAACCGCGGGCAAAGGTGGAGTTGGAAAAACTTCAGTCGCCGTAAAAATGGCGAAAGTTCTCGCTCAATCAGGTTACAAAGTTCTTCTTCTCGACTGTGATACAAATCTTTCAAATACTGTTGTAAAACTTGGACTTCCCATTACAAGTTATTTTTATGAACTCGTATCTGCTCAACGTGAGTTTGATGAGTGTCTGCATAAAGATGGCAACCTTCACTTGCTCGCCGGCTGTAACGGAAGCATAGACCTCTTTAAAAAGACATTAGAAGTTGATCGCGTGATCATCGATATTCTCGTGAATCACGAAAAAGATTACGATTATATTATTCTTGATTGCCCAGCAGGAATCACTAAAGAAACATTAACTTTAAACGCTTATAGCGATTATCGTTTTGTCGTTGTGACTCCTGATAAGTCGTCAGTTACGGATTCATATTCACTCGTTAAAATTTTAAATAAAGAGTTTGGTGTAAACGATAACCACCTCTTGATCAATAAAGTTTCATCAGAGCCTCAGTATCAAAGAATGATTAAGACTCTGAGTGAAACAGTCGAAACATTCCTAAAGTGTCGTCTTCACATTCTTGGTGGCGTAGAGAAAGTAGAGTCTCCCGTAGATCATTTCGATACAGTTTTCCTCGAACAGGAAAATAATTCCCTCCATAAGAATTTTGTGAACATTGTTAAGCGATTCACCGAAGAGGCAGAGGGCGTTGCCTTGGACCATGGCCAAATGGCTTCTAAAAGGTACTCAACACGCTCCGAACAAGAAGTTCGTTTAACAGTTTAAGCTAACGGGGGACTCGGATGTCGACTCTATCAAAAAAATTAAAAAACTTAAAAGATTACCGCTCTACCGTTGAACCAAAGGTGAAAGATGAAATTATCATCGAATACGCACCATTGGTTAAGTATATCGCGCAGAAGATTGCTTCTCGCTTACCATCAAACATCGAGCTAGATGATCTCATCTCTTGCGGTGTTATTGGTTTGATGGATGCAATTGAAAAATTCGATCCAAACCGCGATAACAAGTTTAAGACTTATGCTGAGTTCAGAATCAGAGGAGCGATCCTTGATGAACTTCGTGCTCAAGACTGGGTACCTCGTTCAATTCGTGAAAAAGCAAAAACTGTAGAACGTGCTTATAGCAAACTTGAAGCTAATCTTGGACGTCCAGCCACAGATGAAGAAATGTGTTCAGAGCTTGGAATGAACCAAGAAGAATTCCATGATCTATTGAATAAAGCTAAGTCAATCTCTCTACTCAATATTGATGATTCAGCTAGCTTCAACAAAGGGGATAAAAAACTTATCTCTGAGGTTATGGAAGATCATAAAGCTCTAAATCCATATACGACAGTTTCGCAAAAAGATTCTCGCGAAAAAATTAAAGAGGGGATTATGACTTTGCCTGAAAAGCAAAGACTCGTGCTTTCTCTTTATTACTATGAAGATTTAAATTTAAAAGAAATTGGACAAGTTCTAGATGTTACAGAATCGCGTGTGTCACAACTTCATACACAGGCCATTTTGAAACTTAAAGCAAAACTAAGAACATTGTTTGAATCTTCAGAGGATCTCGCTAGCTAATGACCGCCAAGGCTTATCAAGAGGACTTTGAAAAAAGTCTGAGCACATTGGAAGACATCCAACTGCTTTCGGAGTTCTCAGTATCTCCCCTGATAAGCCACGCTTATTTTTATCTCTCAGAAATGAAAAGAAAAGCAGATGCTGTCTCTTCAGGACAAGTGGCCCATTTCGATTCAGTTGCCCGAGTTCTCGACGAAAAACTCACTTCGATTGTTACAGATTTTTTTGGCGATAAAACACGTTTCAAAGGTTTTCATTATTCAAAGTCCACAAATAAAATCGATCTTAAAAAATGGGATCTTATTCTTGGAACGATTCCAGAATTATTATCTGTTGTGAGCCTCTTTAACTTCCACGGAGCGGCTGAAATCCGTTTTGACGAGAACAGACTATCTATTGCTGGTTTAATCCTGGAAGACGGAAAATTAGAGTTAAATCGCAAGTTCATTTATGTTGTTACAAGAAAGCTTATGAGACAAAAAGTCTTGCTCACTTTTAACCTAGAGAAGACGGCGAGAACTGGACTATTTAAGTTAACTTTAAAGGCAGATATCTCCCATGATGATACGCTTATTTATCGAGTGGGGTTCAAGGCCGGGCCTCGTGAACATTATCTTGTAGGTTTCTCGAATATTTTTTGTCAGTATCGTGCTCACTTTTCAGATGTGGTGTCAGTTGGAAACCACAACGTCATTGAGATCGGAAATGATCTCACAGTAAGACATTATTTTGGTATACCAGAGTTAAGCCGTATGGAATCGGCCAACAAAGAAATTTTACACTTTCCCTTTTTATTTCGTCCTATATCCATCATACTACCAGTGAAGGGCTCACTTGTGACCGATGCCTTTTCACGCAGTCTGGATGACGAAAACAAGAGAAAACAGGATGTTTCTAAGCACTTTCGCACAATCGATTTTTTCTCACTTTTTAATTTTTGATTCAAATTTACTGTCTCAGGAGCCACTATGCGTTTCACTCTAGGAAGAGTTGTGCATTTTTATTATGCATTTGTATTAATGAGCATTATTGCTCTATTCGCTTACGGAGTGAAATATTATTGGGACACAGGTCTCCTCAATATTGACTATGTAAGCAATCTTTACGATGGAACGAGTAAAGTAAAAGCTGTTAAAGATCGTAACGACATTGATGAACTCAAGAAATTTGTTGATGGTGATCGAATTAAAGATGCAATGAAAATCTTCCAGCGTCTTCAAGCAGACATTCGTGATTTGAAGGCCATCAAGTCTACAGAAGCTGTACCTCAGTTTGATGAGAACATCCGTGCCGTAGAAAAATCATTGATCAATTTTCAATCAAATCCAGAATTATCTGCTCTACTCAATAACCTTAACGGAAGAGTTTCCCAATTCGAAGCATTCGTAACAGAAAAAAAATGGCCGACACTTACAAAAATGTCGATCAATTTAAGAAATAGAATTTCACCGAGCAGATTAATGGTTGGTGGGCTTTATAATTTTGAACGAACACAAAATCTTGTTCAATCAGTAAATAATGATCTTGAAGCGATGACGAACTTCACGGAGTCTTCAGGTCTTCCTTCAGAAATCAAAGTGGCCATCGTTAACCGCATTGCTGTCCTGAAAGAGGAAGCTTCTAAACTTAACGGTTACATTGAAGATCACAAAACTTTCAACCGTACATTCAAAGATTTCAATACTCAGTACGC
>CAMLRB010000145.1 GCA_946482295.1 uncultured Bacteriovorax sp.
ATCGACGAGAATGCCCAACCGAATGAGGTCAGGAACCTTCACTTCCACCGGCATATAACAACAGAGTCCTTCGCAAGAATCGCAAAGTCCCTTCTTGTAAGAAGTCCATCGATCGAGAGCATTCAAGTGCTCTTGAATTTTTCCCGGCGTATTTTGAAGTCTGTTTTTTTTACTCATGTGAAACGAATCTTATAAAAACGTTTGCCATTTAGAAAGACCGGCATTAAATTTCGGTAAATATTAACTTATCCCCTGAGGTTCAAAATGGACGAAGATCCCAAGCAATTCGCATTGAAAAAACTCAGTGGAGACGTTAAAGGTCACTAAAACTTCCTTTCTCCCTCCGCTTAAGATTCACCAGATTCTCTCTTTTTCTCGATGGTGCTTAAATGGAAACAACACTTTTAAATGACGATTTTTCCCTAGAAAACTTGCTGGAAAACTGGCAAGTCCTCACATTTGCTCAACGTATGGATGTTTTCACCATGCTTGGCCGTATTGATCAAGAAGAGCTCTTTCTCAATCTTTCATCGGACTATCAGGCCGAGCTCTTCGAAGAGTTTCCTCACGGAGAAAAACGCTCGTGGATTCGTCTGCTCGCGCCCGATGATATTGCTGACTTAATTCAAAACCTCGATGAAGAACAGCAAGGACACGCTCTGAAGTGTCTTGATTACGCCACTCTTGTTGAAGTTAAAGCGCTCATGGCCTACGCAGAAGACGAAGCCGGGGGACTCATGAACTCGCGCTTTGCCCGCCTTCGCCCAGAGATGACGGTGGAAGAGGCGATTCGCTATCTTCGCGCTCAATCGAAATCAAAAATCGAAACGATTTACTACGCCTACGTTCTTGATCGCTCCCAAGTTCTTCTTGGAGTTGTCTCTCTTCGTGAGTTGTTTTTAGCGACAGCTCAGATGACGATTCAGGAAATCATGAACACGGATCTCGTGACAGTTCTCGCGGATGAAGATCAGGAAAATATTTCGAAAACTTTTTCGAATCACAACTTTCTCGCTCTTCCCGTTGTGGATGAAAACAATGTGATGAAAGGTATTATTACCGTTGATGACGTGGTTGAAGTTATCGAAGAAGAAGCCACTGAAGATATTCACAAACTCGGGGGTATGGAAGCCTTAGGTGAGCCGTATCTTGATATCGGTTTAACATCGATGATTAAAAAACGCGCTGGCTGGTTAATGGCGCTTTTCGTAGGTGAGATGTTTACAGCTACGGCCATGAGCCACTACGAAGAAAGTATTGCTAAGGCCACAGTTCTAGCACTTTTTATCCCGCTGGTTATTTCTTCTGGTGGTAACTCGGGTTCACAAGCAACAACACTCATTATTCGTGCCATGGCATTAGGTGAAGTTCGTTTAAGAGACTGGTGGCGCGTTTTCGCACGTGAAATTATCGCGGGTCTGTCACTTGGACTCATTCTGGGATGTATTGGTCTTATTCGCGTTCTTCTATGGCCAGGTAAAGAAGTTCTCTACGGTCAACACTATGTGATGGTAGGAGTAACGGTCGCTCTTAGTTTAATGGGAATTGTTCTTTGGGGAACGATTGCTGGATCGATGCTTCCCTTTTTCCTGAGAAGAATTGGTCTTGACCCTGCGACTTCATCTGCACCGTTTGTAGCGACCCTTGTAGACGTGACGGGACTTATTATCTACTTCTCAGTGGCCACTATGTTTTTGAAAGGTTTGATACTTTAGATCTGGCCATAAGAATGAGGCCTGCCAGAATGAGAATGGCCCCAACCCATTGAATGGCCGCTAATCGCTCACCTAAAAACAGTCCCGCAATGGCAACCCCGGAAACGGGTTCTGTCGTACTTAAAATGGAAGCTTCAGAAGAAGTAATTCTTCTGAGGCCCGCTAAAAACAATGTCATCGCCATCAGTGAACAAATAATTGCCATACTCACAATCATCATTCCATGTTGAGAAAGTATTTCGAGCGGCCTAACATAACTTGGAAAGTGAATGAGTGAGAGCACAACACCAGCACCCAGCTGAACATAAAACGAAGAAGGCATGGCCTCGACGTTACTCAAAAATTTTCGTGAATAGATGATGTAGAGAGCGTAGAAAAAAGCAGCGCCTAATCCGGTTAATATGAACTTCGGATCGCTGATGGCCCATTCTCCCCACACTAATAAAACTAAACCAAGAGTGACAACAACTAAGGAGATACTTCCTCCAACACCTAATTTTTCATTTAAAATAAAACGCGAAAGAATAGCGACCATCACGGGATAAGTGTAGAGAAGTAAGACCGTTAAAGAAGCGGAAAGTCCCGTAAGTGCAATAAAGAAAAAACTGGAAAAGAGTGCGTATCCAAAAATTCCCAGGCACAAACTTGAAATCCAATCGAACTTTTTTAAGACGATGGACCTTGGTTTCGTTAAGAGAACGATTGCTCCAGTTAAAAGAGCAGAGATAAAATAGCGAAGAGCGAGGAGTTCCCCCGGAGAAATGTGGCGTTTGAAAGCTTCCTTTCCAAAATATCCTAAAGCTCCAAAACACATTCCTGAAGCAATAATGTAACCGTAGCCTTTTTGATTTTCATTTAAATTAAGCATTGATCTTGAGCTTCTGGAAAAAAGTAAGGAGAGCGCGCGGAAGATCTAATTTCTCCCAATCGATTTGATAAGCTTCGCGAATTTTTTGATTGGCGATGTCTTCAAACGATTGGTGATCGCGCTCACGAGTTTCCAACAATTCAATCATGCTGGAACAAGTGGAACCATTGTCACCTGTCATTTTGGGATTGAAGGCGAGACAGCCATAAGGTTTAATCGAGCGTGAAAGGGCGCAACCTTTTGGTCCTGGAGAGTAGAACGGACATGTGTATGTTCGTCTCAGCTGTTTGATGCCTTTTTTGCCCGTGGAGAGTTCGTAATCTAGGCGATACTGCTCTATCGTTACTTTGAGTTTGAGTTCAACTTCTTTCAAATCAGCGTTCGCACCAATGAGCCCTTCAATTATTTCCAGAGTCTCAAGAGGAGTGATTTGCATTGAATTGGCAACGGACGTACAACACGTTCCCGAACATTGAAAACAATGAATCTCTTTTCCTTCTAAACTGGCCATCGCCTCAATGAGAAGCGAACGCCTGGAATGTGCATTTGAAGAAGGATCAATATCGAGGTCTTTTAGTCGGAGCATTAAAAGCTATTCTCATCAAAAAAGGAGTCTTTGCCAAGGTCGATAAAAATAAAATAAACTTTTAGCATGGAACCATTTAAAAATCTAATTGGGCCTCAAGTGGCCGAGCAAACTGCTAAGGCCATCCTTCGGGCCGATCCTACTTTTCCAAAGTCTCAATTTCTAAAAAATATCAAACAAGAGCTTGGGCCTTTGGAGTTAAAAGCAAGAGTGAAAGTCATTTCCCGCCGGCTCAATGAATGTCTTAAACATAATACAAAAAAGAATCTTAAAATACTTACGTCCGCCGTTAAACAAGATGATGAGGATACTCTTGGACTGAGTGGATTCGCTGCCTGGCCAGTGACGGATTATGTTGCCTCTTATGGCATAGAGGAATTTGAGGCTTCGATGGAGGCCCTGAAGGTTATGACTAAAGCGTTCACGGCAGAGTTTGCTATTCGTGATTTTTTTATCGCCGATCAAAAAAAGACTCTCGCGTATTTCAATGAATGGGTTGAGGATGAATGCGAACATGTTCGCCGTCTTGTTTCTGAAGGTTCCCGCCCGCTTCTTCCATGGGGCCAAAAACTTCACCGTTTTGTTGAAGACCCTAAACACACCTGGCATTTGCTTGAAAAATTAAAAAACGATGAGTCGCTTTATGTCCGCAAATCGGTTGCGAATCATTTAAATGATCATTCGAAAAATCATCCCGACTTTATTATTGAAAAGCTGACGGCCTGGAGTCAGCACAAAAAGATTTCTCCTGAATTAGAATGGGTCATTAAACATGCGACTCGCACTTTGATCAAAAAGGGGCATGCTAAAGCTTTTAAGTTGCATGGAGTGGATACTGATCTCGTAGAGGTGAAAGCACAAAAACTACTCACTAAAAAAATTAAATTAGGTGAGAGTCTAAAAGTTGAAGTTGTTCTCGTGAATAACTCTAAAAAGACTCAAAAATTTATTCTTGATCACGAAGTTCACTTATTAAAGGCCAACAACAAACACAATGTAAAATGTTTCAAAGGTATTAAACTCGAAATCAAGGCACAAGAGAAAAAAACATTTACTTTGAACTTACCGCTCAAGGCCGTCACAACTCGCACTTACTATAGTGGAAAACATTTTTGGAACAGCAAACTTAACGGAACTAGCTATGAGAAGCTGGCCTTTACATTAGAAACATAAGCGGAGTATTTTATGAACATGAAAGTTCTAATCGGTCTTGTTTACTTTCTTTCAACGACAGCTCTTTATGCCTGGGATGCTCCAGAGACTCTAGAGAATGCTTGTTATGAAGGGTGTACTGAAACTCAAGAGCGCATCTATGATGAGTTTAATCGACTGCAAACAGCTCCAATGTTTATTCCAGGAATGTACTCAGGTGAATGTTATCATCAATCACCTTCGCTTGATCCAGAAACGACTCACTACATAGGGCTTCTTTTGAATCGTGATTCTAAAGGCGCTTACATGTCTCCCGTTCTGCAATATTTTGGAGAAGGAAACAGTATGGCCGATTGGTCACTGGCAACTGCGCTGAAAGAAATGCATCCTGATTGGATAGAAGCGGGAAGAATGACAATGCATAAAACATCGGCCACGGCCGCTGTATTAGACAATGAAGGTTATCCGGCCCTCGTTTATTGGGCACGCCAGAATCCTGAAACAAAAAACATTTCGTTTCTTGCATGGCTAAGAGCTTCAATTGCTTTTTGTGAATTAAAACCTAACCCTAACGGACTTCCTTAAAATATGAAATTCATAATTTTTTCTTTTCTTATTTTTTCATCTGCTTTTGCTCGCGACTCATACGAGATAAACGGACAAAAATATAATTTAGAAAAAATTTTTGATGGTGGAGATGTTGTTTGGGGAATGGATTTCATCTCTAAAAACGAACTTATTTTCACTGAGAGAAGTGGCAAATTAAAATTGCTTGATCTCACAACTAAAAAAATATCTGAGATTGGAGGAATTCCTAAAGTCTACGCGGAAGAACAAGGTGGACTCTTAGATGTTTTTTATGATGATAAGATGGGAAATCTTTATCTGACATACTCTGATCCCGATGCACCTAATCCCACGACCTCACTCTTTAGGGGAAAATTATCAGCAGATAAAAAATCACTTCAAGGATCAAGACTTTTCCAAGCAAACGCTTTTGAAAAAGGTGGCATTCATTTCGGTTCACGCGTTGTGATTGATAATAAAGGCTTTCTCTTCATGAGCGTAGGCGAACGAAATAAACGTGATCAGGCCCAACTTCTCACAAATCATCAAGGTAAGATTCTAAGACTCGATCGCGACGGAAAAGTGCCTGCAGGAAATCCTTTTATTGGCCATAAAGATGCACTTCCCGAAATTTGGAGTTACGGTCATCGCAATCCTCAAGGACTCACGCTTTCCCCACAGGGGCATCTTCTAAACGCTGAATTTGGACCTCGAGGCGGTGATGAAATCAACCTCGTGGAAAAAGGGGCCAACTATGGTTGGCCGGTTATCACTTATGGCCGTGAATATTACGGACCTAAAATCGGAACGACAGCAAAAGAGGGAATGAAGCAGCCACTCATGTACTGGGTTCCTAGCATAAACCCTTCGGGGATTTCATATTTCAAGGGAGATCTATATTTGGCCTGTTTGGACAACCATATCCGCAGAATCGTGATGAAAGGGACAACAAAAGTAAGCGAAGAGAAAATCATAGATGATTTAGGGGAGAGGTTTAGGCAGGTAAAAGCGGGTTTGGATGGAAACCTTTATCTCTCTACAGACAGCGGCAAGATCCTGAGACTATCTTCAAAGTAACCATCTTACTCGGATACAACCTGGCCTAGTCATTCGTTATACTCTCATGACAAAGTCATGAAAAAGGTGAATCATTAGAGAGCATAATCTTTTTGTTTCTCTGAGGTTTTTTTATGAGTGTGACAATTACTCGAAATCCAAATTTATCATTGGCCCCTAATCCAGTTCAATACGAGCATCAGTTAAAAAAAGTTTTTGGTGATTCATGGTGGACAGGACTTGCACCAGAAGAGTGTGCAGGCTTTGACCGTGAACGCCAGTGTCTGACGGCACTACCACTTCTTAATCTCGACATTTGTACACGTGAAGACATTCTCGCTTACTTCAATAATTCATGGACTCTTACGGAACTTCTCTTTCAATCACTCAAAGTTGAAGAGGCCTACAAACGTCCTCCGTATCATGAACTTCGTCATCCCCTTATTTTTTATTATGGTCACCCTGCTGTTCTTTATTTAAATAAATTGAGAGTCGCAGGCCTTCGCAAAGATCCGATCAACATCTATCTGGAAAAAGTTTTAGAAACAGGTGTAGATGAAATGAGTTGGGATGACATGTCCAAAAATGAAATGGACTGGCCGTCTGTTCGCGCCGTTCATGAATACCGAAAACAAGTATATGACATCGTCGTTGATGTTATTAAAAATCATCCAGACCTTGATAAAAAAGGGCAGGGACGTTTCCTTAAGAATTCTCCATGGTGGTCATTATGGATGGGAATGGAACATGAAAAAATTCACTTTGAAACTTCCAGTGTTCTCATGCGTGAATTGCCCGTTGAATATTTAGAAACACCGAAATTTTGGGTTCCCCTTCATCCATCATCTTGTGAAACAACTTTCAAAGACGTTTCAAACACATGGAAAAAATCTCCCGCGAAAAAAGTGAAAATCGGCAAGCCCGATGTCACACCTTCTTTTGGTTGGGATAATGAATATGGTGAGCGTATTGTTGACGTTAAAGAATTTCAATATAGCTCGCACCAAATTACTAATCGAGAGTATTACGATTTCGTCGCAAGCGGTGGATACATTCAGGATAAATACTGGCTGCCTGAAGGAAAAGAGTGGAGACGTTTCAGAAATACAAAGCGTCCTACATTTTGGGTAGCAACTGGACCGGAAGGTTCTCACGAATATTCACTTCGTACTCTATTCACAATCATTCCTATGCCTTGGTCGTGGCCCGCTGAAGTTAATTATCATGAAGCTCAAGCTTACATTCATTGGAAAGAAGAAAAAGATAACAGCTCATTGAAGTATCGATTGCTGACTGAAGCTGAATTTGTTTCCTTAACTGATAGAAAAGCAGATCCTGTCCTACAAAAGAAAACTTATAGCGGCGATGTATTTGTCCAAAAAAATCTGGAAGAAATGTACGCGGCCAATTTTAATTTTCTTTGGTCTTCTCCTAAAAATGCCAATGAAGAACTTTATGGAAATACCTGGCACTGGTTGGAAGATCAGTTTAATCCACTTGATGGATTTACCGTTCACCCTTATTACGATGATTTTTCGACACCATGTTTTGATGGAAAACATCAAATGATTCGCGGAGGGTCGTTTATGAGCTGCGGGCATGAAGCCAGCACTTATGCTCGTTTTCATTTCCGTCCTCATTTTTACCAGCATTCAGGCTTCAGGATAGCGGCCACCTTAGATGGAACTCCTGATAATGGTGCTTGTTTACTTCTAAAATCTAAAGACTACATTCACTCTCGAAGAAGAAACGTTCTCGATCAAATGGAAGGAAAAAGTGATTGGTGGAAAAAAATTGATCAGCCACTGGAAATGAGTGATGAAGAAATGCAGGAAGTCTTCGATCAAACGGCCAATGAAGTTTTAAAGTATATGAAGGCGCTACCTGCCAAATCACCAATGGGAGAAGCACATGATCCCACAACGAATAGTTTGAAGAAAAACTTCACTCTTCCCTATCAAACAACAAAAAATTTTCCGGCACGTGCTGAAAATTATGCAGAACTTTTAAAAACTGTTGTTCAAGACCTTGCTCCATATTCCCAAATACCAGGTCATCCAGGATTTGCGGCCTACGTTGCTGGAGCAGGTAACTTTATTTCAAATACTGCTCAACTTATTGCTCAAACATTGAATCCTTTTACTGGTCACTACATGATGGCCCCAGGTTTAGTCACACTTGAAATGGAAGTCATTAAATGGTTCCAGATACTAGTAGGCTATGATGATCAGACTTCGCAGGGCTTTCTCACATCGGGAAGTTCGCTTGCTACTCTCAGTGCACTTTCTATGGCCCGCAAAGAAAAAGTTGAAGGACATGATTATTCAAAAGTGACCGGTTACACATCCGCTGATTCTCATCACTGTATTGCAAAAGCATGGGTGACTCTCGGATTTAAAAAAGAAAATCTAAGACTCATCGAAACTAAAAATTTCAAAATGAACACAGTTCTTCTCAAAGAAAAAATTGAAGAAGATAAAGCTCGCGGTTTTAAACCTTTTCTCATGGTTGCAACTTTAGGATCAACGAAAACGGGATGTATTGATCCCGTTAAAGAAATGGTTGAACTCGCTAAGACTTTTGGAATGTGGTTGCATGCGGACGGGGCTTACGGTGCTCTTTTCATGCTTACAGAAAAAGGAAAAAATTTACTTAAAGGAATTGAAGCTGCTGATTCGATCGCCTTAGATCCTCATAAGGCCTTATCGATTCCTTATGGACGGGATGTTTACTTGTAAAAAATAAAGATCATATGTTCTTTGATTATCT
>CAMLRB010000146.1 GCA_946482295.1 uncultured Bacteriovorax sp.
AGGTGTTGAAGAAATTAATAAGGCCATGGGGCAAATTGATCAGGTAACTCAACAAAATACTGCTGCCTCGGAAAGTGTTTCAACATCAGCTGAACAAGTAATGCAATTGTCCGGTTCAATAAAATCTTCTTCAGAAAGATTACGTGATTTGGTTTTTGGAATGAGAACATAATAAAGGCCCTCTCAAGAGAGAGGGCTTGATTTTTTTAGTAATTGTTCCAGTTAGCTTCAAGTTCTGCTCGAGTACCATCAAAGACGTTAACGTCCATGTCTGATTTTGTTCCAGGAACATTGTAGAGGCATGATCCCGTCGTTGTACAATTTAACTCACTTGAAAATTGCCATAAGAAGTAACCGTTCCAAATTCCTTTTGGGAAATCTGTGACCGTAGATTTAAATCGTGCATACCATAGTTTTGCTTGTTGAAAGCGTGGATTGTTTTTAACTTTCGAATTAAGCGCAATTGTGGTCGCTTGGTTAGCATAGACCGTTGGGATGTAACCGGTTTTATCATAGACGTATTCCATGAACTTCACGGCTTCATCGATCGTCATAAATTTTCCGTTACCAGTATCCTCAAGATCGAGAATCATCAATGTGTTTGGTTCGTCTTTAACTAATGAGAGAAAAAGATCGGCCTGGGCAATTGTATTTCCTGGTAATCCTAAGTGATAGGCTCCCCACAAATAGCCACGTTGAAGTGCAATTTTTTTACGAGAAGCATACATAGTATCAACTCGCGAACCAATCGATGAGCGGTGAATGACACCAACTGTTCTTTTGTCCGTTGCCATTTTATCCCAATCGATCGAATTACCTTCGTAGGCATCAATAACAATCTGAGTTTCACTTCTCGCCCAAGGGCTGCTGAAATCTGAACCATATGACCCGGGAGGATTCGTCGGGTTAGTTGGGTTAGTCGGATTTGTTGGACTTGTTGGATTCGTAGGTGTAGTCGGTGTCTGCGGAGTTGTTGTTCCTCCACCGTCTGTAATGACTTCATCCGTGCCCAAATCTGGTCTTGAAGCGCCAGAGGCGTGCGAGAGATTTTGGTAAGAAAGCGAGAGTAAAAAAGTTAATGCAAAAAGTGAGAGACGAGTGCGCTTTAAACCCGGCCTGGGTTTTGCGGCTTTTCTTAGTAGCTTCATCCTGATGCTCCTTCTATAGCTGTTTATAGAAAAATTTTATTGATTCGAAAGAATCAAATATTAAGTCGTGCTTTGCGAGTGCAAAGTTGGCATGCCAATGGTCATGAGTTAAATGATTGAAAGTGAGATCAGAATTTTTTAAAAAGGGTCGTTGTGCACATGCATAATGAAACTGTGTAAATCTCTCAGTGATTTTTTTTCACTGACTATTTTATTCCAAGCTAGCCGCGAGCAGAGACATAACTTGAGCTTTGATAGTTTTTTAAACCATACATGAAGACATTTACAGCAATCACAAAAAAAAGAATGGCACCACCAATTGCGAGTAATGCCTGAGGGATCTGTGCCGATTCAATGGCTTCCATCGGTAGTATTCCAGTGAATGCTGCAGGTAAAAGATAAAGAAGAATTTTTCCATTTTCGCTAAAAATTTTTCCTGACGGGTAAAATGAAAAGCTTAAGTTACATTCAATAAAGAGTTGAGCAAAAGAATTTCCACGCTTAAGAAAAAATGGAATTGAGCCGGCAATAATGAAGAGTGCCATAAATCCGACCACTGATACTGAAACGAAGAAAAAACTTCTGAGAGCTAGAAGGGATCCACCTAAATACCAAATGGCAAATAAGTTACAAAATCCTTGAAGGATATCACCAAGAGCAGGGGTACTACTTTCAGAAATAGCTACGAGGAATAGAGGATGTCGAGGAGTTGAGAGCATGGGTTCAAGTGTTCCTTCTTCAACGTATTGAGAAAGATTGCGAAGTCCCCCTAAGAAAAAAAGTATTGAGCCCCATGAGATGGTCACTATCGCATTTAAACAAAGAAAATAAAGCGTAAGACTTTCACCATCTGGTTTACCTTCAAAAAGCATTACCCAAAGTCCCCAAAGAACGATGGCATTGTTAATGATCATGCCAGCGGTTCCTGCCAATAGATTAATAGGATTTGAGCGTTGAGCGCTAAAATTATATTTGAGTGCAAGAATAAGCAGTCTAAGTGAATTCATACTTATCCCCCGAATGATTGATGGCGTTTTTTAGCCGTTTTAAAAAAGACAGTGTTTATGACGATGAGAACTAATGCCAACACTCCAGTTCTTAAAAACCAATCCGACATTGTCGTTTGATAAAAACTACCCTTCACACAGTAGTATGCCGGTTGAAAAAAAAGATCTGACGGAGGAAGTTTGAGGATGATGGCTTTCCAAGGATCAGCGAAATCGGCAATCGGCCCCCATACTCCACCTAGAACCAAAAATATTTTTCCAAAGGGTAGTAGAAAATAATTGGTTTGATGCCAGAGAATTTGAGAAGTTGCAAAAAATAATGCGAACAAAGCTTGTAAAATTCCCAACCAAGGAAGAAGAATGAATAATCTTAAAACAGCATCCCAAATGTTACCTAAACTTGTTCCGAAGAGCGGAAAGATTGCGAGTAAAAGGAGTAACATGAAAATGCGACTCCCAAATGATCGTCCATATAATCCAGAAAAACTCATCATTGGCCATGCTCGTGGTCTAGCGAGAGCGATGGAAAAATCTCCGCTTGCTCTGTTGAGAGATGGAAGACGGACAAATGTCATGAAAAGTAATTCAGTGATTCCTATATAAATGACAATTTCATGAAGGGTGAAATTTTGTTGGTGAGAATTAAATCGCTCCCAAACCTTAGAAAGCATCCAGACGAAAAAAGGAATAAGTGCGTTTGCTGCCAATGTCGCAGGAATGTCTGAAAATTGTTCTTTGATATTGAACCACGCATGACGAAAATGGAAGCGTGTTGATTCACACCATGTCGAGATCATAGTGAGCCTTTTGCCTGATACTGATTGGCGAGAACTTCTTCCAGACTGACTTCTGAAATATTTATGTCCTGAAGTTTGTCGCCATAATGGGCAGACAATGTTCCTAGTGCTTCAGACATAGCAATTTTTTTAGTATTAAGTTCATACTGATGAATGAATTCTTTTGAGCTAAGGCTTAACAATGTCGTAGATGTAGAAAATGGAGCTGTTGATTGATCTGAAACTGTAATCTGAATGCGGCGAAGATCGCGCATATCACCTTTCAGGGATTCAAGAGGACCGTCGAACTTTTTTAAACCATGGTCGATAAGTACACAACGGTCGCAAAGGGCCTCTACATCTGAGAGATCATGGCTTGTTAAAAGCAAAGTACTTTTTTCTTCCCTCTGCCAACGAAGAATTAATTCTCTCAATGAGTTTTTAGCAATGATGTCTAATCCGATCGTTGGTTCATCTGCTAGCAAGACTTTAGGTTTATGAATAAGGGCCGCAATAACTTCACAGCGCATTCTTTGCCCTAATGAAAGTGTACGGACACGTTTCTGAAGAAGATCACCTATATCGAAAAGTTGGGCAAGTTCATCGATTCGTTTTTTCTTATATTCACCTTTAAGAAAATAAATTTCTCCCACGAGATCCAAGCATTGATAAACGGTCATGTGCATATAGAGCTGGCTTCTTGTACCGAAAACCAGTCCTAATTGTTTGTTGGCCTCTAAAGTTCCGGCCTTGTGACCATTGATAAAAGCCTCACCTATTGAAGGATTGAGGATTCCACAAAGGATTTTTATCGTCGTGCTTTTTCCGGCCCCATTAGGTCCTAAAAAAGCAACTGATTCTCCTGGGGCCAATGAAAAAGATAAATCACTAACTGCGGTAAAAGTACCAAAAACTTTTGTAATGTTTATTGCTTCGATTGAATTTTGCATTCATTTATTGTGTAATACTAGATATGAAAATACTAGCGATCTGCGGAAGTATTCGAGTGTCCTCATCTAATCAGCAGTTAATAGAAGTGCTTAAAGCTAAACTGCCAAAATCAACACAATGTCATGAGTTTTCTTTGAAAGAGCTGCCTTATTTCGATCCTGATTTGCAATTTGGTGAAAAAATTCCAGTTAGTGTTTCTGTTTTTCGTCAACTTGTAAAAGAGGCAGACGTTCTCCTCATTTCAACACCTGAGTACGCTCATGGTATTCCGGGCATTTTAAAGAACGCTCTGGAGTGGCTTATTTGCGAAGAGACGATGGAAAAGCGTGTGGCGATTATGATTGGTTCACCGAGTGGAGGTGAGTACGTTAAGGCCCATCTTCTTGAGACGCTTAAGACGATGGATTTGATACCGAGTGAAGAGCAAATCATTGTCGTACCTGATGCTAGAAAAATTTCGGCGAATGAACTTAGTCTAAGACTTGAAAATTTCATTCACGGGACATTAAAAGTTTAGATTATTTAATATTTGAGTGAACTAGTCCGATAGGACGGATTATGAAAAATACCCTCGTCATTATCGCCTTAATGATCTCCTCTAAGGTCGCTTATTCCCAAACATGTAATTCGTCAGATAAGCGAGACATGGTCGAACAACTAGACTGTTACTGTAGTGCGAATGATAAATCTCTGGCAGAACAGAAATTCGAAAAGTTGGGTACGTTGGCGGGGCCACTTAAAATTCAAGCTTACGATTGTGCAACGGCTGCAGGAATTGCGTTTGCCGTTTCGAATGATAAAAAGATCGAAAAAAATATTACCAAAAAATTAGAAACTTTAAATTTTCCTGTTGAGAAAATTGAAGCAATAGTAAAACCAGCTGCTAAAAAAGCGCACGATCTCAAACTAGTATCATCTGCTCCTTGTTCGAAAAGTTCGTTCTCATTAAAGTTGGGGCCACTCAGCTTCGGCAATAGCTCCAAATCAGAAGAATGTGTAGCCTTTGAAAAGCTAAGTGCAGATGAGATAAAGAGTGCCTATGCTTTATCCAATTATAAAATGTTCGTGAATCATTCATCATTTAAAGACTCAAGTATTTTTTCAACTCAGTTGAAACAATTAGAATTGGCTGAAGTCGTAGATCTTTATCCAAAAGAGAAAATTTTAAACTGTGCGAAGCTTCTTGGTGGAGCCTCTAATATTGATAAATGTGCAGCAGTCAGCGATGAAAAAATCGATGGATGTCAGAAACTAGCATTTTCATCAGCAGCTAATGCTCTCCAGTGTCTGGCACTTGAAGTTGATAAAATCAACCTCTCTGCATGTTCTCACTTAAGTTTTGATTCCGAAGCCAATAGACTCGCTTGTTTAGAGCTAAGACCAGGCCTAGTAACAGCATCACTTTGTAAAAGTCTGGATTTTCTTTCAGAAGCCAACAGGTTAACGTGTGTTCGAACAAATCCTGAAAAAAATGTCGCCCTTTCATGTAAACACATGGATTTTTTGTCTGAAGCTAATAGACTTGCATGTCTTGAAACAAAACCTGAAATAGCATTAGCAACCTCTTGTTCAAAATTAGATTTTCTATCAGAGGCGAATCGACTTACATGCTTGAAGACGAAGGTAAACCAAGACATCATTGCGGCCTGTGGTGAATTAAAGATGATTTCAGAGGCCAATCGACTTACGTGTTTAAACATCGGTGCTCAGCCGGATAAGATTCATCAATGTGGGCTTAAAGATTTTGGAGAATCCAAAACCCTCGATTGTATCCGTACAGCCTACAACGAAGCAGCGGCGAATGCTCAGGTCAGTAATAGTAAACGTGCTCCTAAGGATAAAATATCAGAGGATTCAACGACTACTACCATTGTCCCTTCAACAAGATCGCGATAAAGAGTCTGTCTAAACTTTAGACAGACTCTTTATTTTTACACGGTCATCTACACTTCAATCCCCATTCTTTATAAAATGGGGGTTATGAAAACTTTATTCTTTTTATTATTCCCTGTAATAGCACTCTCATCTGAGGGAGACGCGTTCTCCGCTAGGCTTTATGACTATGAAGACATGAATGCCAGACTCAGTCTGGAAGTTGAAAATCGTTTAAACGAAGCTTTGCAAAAGGCTAATAAAAAAGACCATAAATGTGATCAAGAAGTTGCGCTCAAGGCGATTGAGAAAAAATTCCTCAGACCGGTTGTAGGGATTTTTGAAACATGGGCAAGCTTTTCAAGTGAAGTAAAAGGTCACCAGATCAAATATAAAGATTCAATTTATCGTGATTTGAAATTAAAAGAAAATTTGCCAGTGCATTTGGGTAAGTTGGGAATGGCAACATTCTTTAAAATTAATAAAACGCTAGTAGCATCAGATAAGTTTGGTCACTTCTTCGATGAAGGCCATACATATTTCAAAATGGTTCATAAAGAAGGAAAGTCTTTTAACGAAGCTCTCCAACATGGAATTGATCTTGAAAACGGGATTTACGGAATCAAGCGATCAAAAGTGTTCTCTTATGCAGATCTTGTTGCAAATAGAAATGGTTATGATTTTTGGGTAAGCTTGTTCAATGATAAAGACAATAATAACTATATCACTTGTAGTGAGGGTGTATTCAAGTTAAGTCGTAAATTCAATTTTGCAGAATATGTTGATGATGGTTGGGATGAGGCTATTAACTGTAACCGATATGATCCTTCAGTTGAAGATAGAGTGAACAACGTCATTGCTGAGCTTGAAAAAAAATCTGGTTTCAAGTTGGCGTGTCCAGCTGAAAGATTTAAATGTGGAGCGATTACGGCCAAGTATCAAGACCACAAAGATTTGTTGATTAGTCCGGCCTGTTACTAGTAGACGGTGCCTTCTTCGCAAATGGGTACATGATTTGTCCCCAAAAATGATGAGGCACTGGACGTCCCCCTGGAAGACCAACTTTTAGAGTTTCCCGCTTGAATTTTGGTTTTTGATAAGTTCCAAAAACAATATCCCAAAATGAAAGTATCTTACCGTAGTTGCTGTTGCACTCTGCTAGTTTCGTTGAATGATGAATGCGATGAAGTTCTGCAGTGTTAAAAATTCGACTCATGATAACTGTTTTGAAATCAATGTTTGCATGTTCAAGTGTACCCGTTATCGCATTTAATGTTAAAAAGAGGGCCGCTACTTCTTCATTTCCACTTAAAAGATAAACGGGTATGAAATAAAGCATGAATTGAAAAAATAAATCTACAAAATGAAATCGTCCTGCATTTCCCCAATAAACTCTTAGTGCTCCGTGATGAACAGCATGGTAGCGAAGAAGAAATTTATTCGTGTGTGAGATGCGGTGATACCAATAAAAGAGAAATTCTGCGAAGACAATTATGACGATCGCCTGAACCCAGAAAGGGGAATCCTGAAGGATAGGTTTAATCTTCCATGTCTGGTGAAGATAGCGAAAAGTGAATTCGATAATTTTTGCAACAATTGGAAGAACAACTAAGGTTTGAATAATATCGGCCTTAAAATCACCAAGATTTTCATTCCAATCTTTGCGATAGGGAGTCATTTGCTCAAACGCAATCATGATGACAACCATCACGGCAAAAACAACACTTGGAATGGCAGCCAATTCCAGTCCTGCGTTCACTAGAGAGAAATGCAAAACAAGAGTAAGGATTATAAAAAAAGGATAAACGAACAATTTTTTCATTAAATTGTTTATCGGTGAGCCTTTTTATTATATTAGCGAGATCAGTATTATAGTGTCCCCATAACAGTCATCCATGGACTTACTTTAGCGCTTAGAAGGCCGGATTGCACCGTAGGATCTTCTTGAGCAATCTTGGCCGCTTCCCCTGCTGTGACGGCCTTTAAAATGACCATTCCGCCTGTATTGTCCGTAAATGGACCGCCTAAGAAAATTTTCCCAGAATCATCCAGTTGACCAAAATAGGCAACATGTTTCATTACTCCATCTTGATCACGAAAGGGGCGAGTATGGTCCCATAGCGGACCAGGAGAGTGTTGAACCACATAGAGTATTGGTGGTTGAGATTGAGCAAAGGCAATTGAAATTGTTGTTGAAAGGATCAGGACCAAAATGAGTTTTTTCACAAATCACTCCACGCTAATGTTGAAACCACTTAGTTCAATCAAAAAGAAGATTGCTTGTAAATGGTTTCACATCTGCGCGGGAGGCTGACTATCTGCAGTTTGTTTTCCCGTCGCGTCCTTCGCCTCTTCCGTAAAGGTTATAGTGGTCGAAAGCACACACGAGTATTCTATTGGCGACATCACGATCACCTTGATGATCTCTGACACAAGCATTTTTAACATCGCTATAGCAGTTGAGGTATTTTTTCAGATCCATACAGCCTGTCGTTTTAAAATTCGTACGGAGAGTTGGGTTAGGCTGGATGATATGTGCGAAATGTTTCCCCACGAAAGTTGTGATGTTATTTTTTGCTTCATCTAAATTAGTATTTACTTTTGGATCATAAAATCCATATTGAACATCTGGATTACAATCTAAATATTCTTTAACTGTGCGAGGACGGACTTCTTTTCCAAAAGTTTTTTTGTAGTGATCATTTGCAAAAGTTGCCTTATCAAGCGCTGTTTGTTGATGGTAGGCCGTCTTCACATCAAAATTGATGTTGAGATATTCAGTTGCTTGGTCGTAAGTTAAAGTCTCACCAGGTGGAACCCAATTATCATTTGGAATTGTTGGTGTTGTTGGCGTAGTCGGAGTAGTCGGAGTGGTGGGTGTCGTTGGCGTTGTCGGCGTAGTTGGAGTCGTTGGTGTTGTCGGAGTTGT
>CAMLRB010000147.1 GCA_946482295.1 uncultured Bacteriovorax sp.
ATTTTTTCTTTATATAAACTTTAGCTTAATTTCGCGCACATAAATAGATTTTTCAAACGATAAAGCTGTAAAGTTTACGTCGTTTTGAGGAGTTTATGAACAAATCACAAATCGTTTACCTAACAGTCTTAAGAGGAATTGCCTCTCTATGGGTCGGTCTTCACCATGCTATTATCAGCTTTAAGCACATGAACACACACTCGTTGAAAATACTTTCAGTCATTGCCTATAAAGGATGGCTCGGTGTAGATCTATTTTTTATTCTGAGCGGTTTTATTCTAGCTTATGCTTATCAAAACAAAGTTCTTACTTTCAATTGGCAGCATCTTTGGGATTTTTTCGTCAATCGCCTTATTCGTATTTTACCTGTTCACTTTTTTGTGATGTTAACATTCGGTGGAATTGTGGCCTTTTTGATAAAGGTCAAAATATTCAAAGATGTTTCCGAGCAGTTCACACTAAATAATTTCCTTGAACAATTTTTTCTTCTGCATGGAATTGGCCTATTTTTTCCTCAGGGTTGGAATGTTCCTACTTGGTCCATCAGTTCAGAGCTTCTCGCTTATAGTCTGTTTCCTCTATTCTTCCTTGTTGCAGTAAGAATAAATTCAATCTGGAAAGAAATATCATCGCTTATTTTTATTTTTGTCGGCACTGTTATACTGGGATGGTTTTTAAATAATGGAACGAAGTTTATGTTGGATTATCACTTGACCAGCGTAAGAGTTCTAAGTGAATTCCTCATGGGCATTCTGCTTTATCGGCTTTACATCAGAGTAAAAAAACATTCTCTGTTTTTATTGCCCGCAATATTAGCACTTTGCTGTCTAATTCTTCAGCCTTTTTTTATCACTAATTCTTTTTATGATTTTTTGTACCTGATTTATTTTCTTGTAATCATCTTCTGTCTTGCTCTTGTACCAAGAGTACATAAAATTCCCTTCTTCTGTTATCTCGGCGAAATCTCCTATAGCTTTTATCTCATCCATTCGATTACCATCATTGGTCTTAATCAACTCCTTATCAAAGCGAGCATAACGACCATTCATCCTCTGATTATTCTTGCCCTTTTTTTTGCACTATCGCTGTCTGCAGCAACAATACTTTATGAATATGTGGAAGTACCTGCCAAAAAAATTCTTTCACATCAGTGGCAGCAATTTTCGTTTTCAGATTTAATCAGGAAACCCACTGATGTTTATAGACGACATTTTCGCGCTGGGTGAGCAGATCATAGATGTCCTCTCTTTTGGAATGCGAAGGATTCAGCCATTCATCAATTTTATCTTGCCTTAGAAAAATCGGACATCGATCATGTCCCATGCGTTCAATCTCAGGTGGAGGACCATCTGTAATAATAGCAAAAGATTTAAATTGAATTGATCCGTCTTTAGATATCCATTCATCCCATAAGCAAGGGGCCCACATTATTTCGCGTTCTTCAGGCGAAAAAGCGATGAGTTTAGGTTTTTGGTCATCGCCCTGAACCCATTCAAAAAAACGAACGAATGGAATAATTCCGTGTTGGCGCATGAATAGAGGAAGCCATGTTTGTCTGGTTTCGAGGGCATCAATGCGGGCATTGAAGACATTATATTTCGACGGAATTTCCTCTTTTGAGCCCTGAGGACGAATGCGATATCGCATGGGCATCATCACGCGTTCATCTTTTTTTTGAATGATGACATTGCTGAAATAATTTGAAAAAAGTCGCCCATCTTCAGCGGGCACTTTAAAAGGTAATGTTCTTTTTTTCTCAGAATGTTTAAGTCCCATGAGACGATTGAGTTCAGCACTCTCTCGCTCTCGCTGCATTTTTAACAGATGTTGAAAACGCATCGACTCAGATGCATCAATCATAGCACCAAAATAATCTGATAACTTATTGATATTTTTGTCAATCTCAATAGAAAAGCAGATAGAGGCCTCCGAAAAGAATTGCGTAATTCTTGCGTAAGTCTATAATGATCCCATGGAAATGCAAAAAGTACAAACTCACCTTCTTGATCTTACCTCAAATATTGTGGGAATCGAACTCCCCGTTCACTTAGGTCCCTTAACAGAGTACCCGACTTTACTCTCTAAACTTTCGTGCGGACTTTTTGGAATCAGTGATGATTTCATCGAGAAGTATCAGAGTCTCGATACGCTTTTTATTAAAAACAAATTTTCTACATTTTTTTTCGAAGCGGCCGGTGATTCAATGGAGCCAACTATTTTTCCCGGACAAATATTAATCGTCGATCGTTCACGCACTGATTTTCATGGAAGAGTCTGTGTTATTTGTCTCGAAGATAAAATGATTTGTAAACGTGTTCTCCAGAAAGGAAATGCAGTCATTCTTCGTTCAGACAATCCCAAACATAAAGACATCGTTGTCGAAAATAATGAAAATCTAAATTTCTGGGGAGTAGTTATTGCGAACGCTGGATTCATCAAATGAGTGAGCGCATTTTTGCGTTAATCGATTGTAATTCTTTTTATTGCTCATGCGAGAGACTCTTTCGTCCTGATCTTCGCAATCGTCCAGTGGGCGTCTTGAGCAACAATGATGGGTGTTTTGTCTCGCGTACCAATGAATTGAAAAAGATTGGCGTTCAAATGGGAGAACCCTATTTTAAAGTCAAGGCCCTTTGTGAAAAGCATAAGGTCGCCGTTTTCTCTGCCAATTTTTCACTCTATACCAATATCTCTGATCGCGTGATGAATACACTGTTTGATTTCACACCCAATCTTGAGGTGTACTCGGTCGACGAAGCTTTTTTGGATCTATCCAATCTTCCCTACAAAGATCTTGTAGATTATTGCCGGCACATCAAAGAAGTCGTTGAACGAAACACGGGCATTCCCGTTGGGATCGGCATTGGGCGAACAAAAGTTCTTGCGAAACTTGCCAATAGGATTGCCAAAAAAGACGAAAGAACTCGCGGAGTCTTCAGTGTTCTAGAAAAAGAAAATCTAGAATACGCACTCAATAAAGTCGAAATTGGAGATGTCTGGGGCATTGGCCGCCAAAGCACCATTAAAATGAAAATACTCGGCATTCATAAAGCAGTTGATTTGCGAAACTATAAAAATGAACCGCTCATTCAAAAACAATTCACGAAAGTCGGAAGAATGATTCAGGATGAATTGAGAGAAATTTCTTGTTTTCCTCTCAATGATGAAACACCTAAGAAAAAAGAAATTGTCTGTAGTCGAACATTTGGTGTTCCCGTTTTTGATCTGAATTCACTTCGTGAGTCAGTTGCTTGCTACGTCAGCCTTGCTTGCGAAAAACTGCGAAAGCAGTCTTCAGTCTGCCAGGAAGTCGAAGTTTACGTGCGCACCAATCCGTTCAAAGAAGTTCCTCAATATGTCCGAGTTGGTTCAGCGCTACTTGAAAGTCCAACTTGCGATACTAGAAAAATCATCCGTGAGGCCTGGCGAATTCTCGATGAGATTTTTATTTCGGGCTATGAATATAAAAAAGCACTCGTAAAACTTGGCCGCATTCAAGATGCCAATGAACATCAAGTTTCGCTTTTCGGAAATAACGACAGCGAAGATGATTTAGAACTGATGCGCGTAATGGATAAAATAAATGCGCGAGAAGGTCATGAAACACTCAAAATCGCTGCTTGTGGTGTGAACAAAGAAGCGTGGTACATGAAACAAATTCTCAAATCGCAGCGATTTGTGAGTGGTTGGTCAGAACTCAAGAAAGTTTAAACTTACTCCAGCACATCTCCATCGTCTTCTCCGGAAGATTCAAATGGAGTCCATTTCTTTTTGAAGAAAATGTGCTGATAGTATTTATCAGCAAGTGGATCGATTTTAATTTTTTTATTATCCATACACTTGCGATAAGCAGCTTCGTCCGGTTTCCCAAGAAGGATCGCATTTTTTCCAATGCATGTTCTGAAACTCCATTCTAGGCGTGTATAGAACAATGCTTGTTCTGCACTCATCTCATCTGTCACTGGAAAAGCGCTTGCCGACATAGGATTACGATGGGCCATTCTAAAAGTTGCACGATCGTAAAACTTCATGTCTTCTTCAAATTCAAATCCTGTGTTTATCCCTGCCTTTTCAGGTTCAGGAACTTTTGTGAGATCTAGAGGGTCACCAAATATTTCAGTCTTAAAAAAGAAATTTTCATTGGCAGAAAGTTCACTTTTACAACGTTGATACTTCTCTTTGTAACCATCACTCTTGACGTCTTTAATACAGTGATGGAACTTTTCAGGAAGTCGACATATAAAAAGATCTTCAATTTCACGGACTGTAAACTGCCCTTTAAGATTCTTAAGAATGGGACCGAAGGTATTTTTAAATGTACTGAGTGAATCATAATTACTTAAACATTTTCGATAGAAAACACGATCATAATCCATAAGATAATCCTCAAAAGCAAAACGAGGATCAGCAATCGTTAAGCGCCCTTTTTCTCTTTTGCCGTTAAATTCTACGACAAAACTTTCAGGAAAGGGACTTTTCGCCCAATCGCGATTTTCTTCAAGTGGAGCAATATTATCATCGTGATTAACGACACCAATCGCTCCATCAATGAGACGAAGTCCATCAAGATTCATCAGTCCTTTTAATATTTCAGGTACAAGAATCTCAGCGATGCGATCACCTAGACATTTGTGGTGACCGAATCCAAAATGAAGATAAGGCGTATCCGGCGATTGAATACCTGAACGATCGACGCGAAAATTATTTGGACGATTGACTCTTCTTTCGTCAAACATGGCCGAGATAACAGAAGAGACAACCATCTGTCCTTTTTTAATTTTTGTTTCACGCGAAGTTTCTTTGGCGATTACATAATCTTCTTCCGCATAACGAACAAGAACTGTATTGACCGGTTTGAACCGAAGAGCTTCCCAGACAAAACGATCAAAAAGAGCATCATTTCCATCTTGCAGGGCCTGGCGGGCCTTTGCATAGACATTCGGATTTTTGAGAAAGAATTCGAGGACATTCACAATCGCAGCTTGTGTTGTCTCGACTCCACCCACGAGTGTCCCAATGAGATTGGTGCGAACACGGCCGTCATAAAAATTCAACATTTCACCTTCTGGAACGTTGGCCTTCATCAGTCGTGCAAGAACTGTGTCTTCTTGAAGATAAGATTCATCTTCACGTTTTTTGCTCATAAGTTTCTTTAAGTGTGCATGCATTTCAGCACCCACTTCCAGACCTTTTTCATGATAATGTTTTTTATTTATAACATTATGGAAAAAACTGTATTGAGAATACTTTGACCAGCGATACATTGTTCTTAAATCTGGACCTTTTAAACCAAAGTAATTTTCTACCAACTGAAGTGGAACCTTTCTAGCTAGAGCGTTCACAACTTCGATTCGTCCATTCACCTGCCCTTCTTCAATCGCTTGTTTGGTAAGATCACGAACCATAGTTCGGATTTTTGGAAGGTCTTCGTGTTTGAGCATTGACCTCATCCAGGCCTTTTCTTTATTCACATCAGCGTGATCATGGGCCAACATAAATTTTCCTACACTCTGATCCATTTTGTGGCGGTAATAGCGAGTTGAAAAAATCTTCGACTGACTTAATACCTCTCGCACATCTTCATCTAAAGAAAGAATAACAGTCTTTTCTTTTCCAAGGTCATCATCAATGAATTTTTTAGAACCTTTGACGGTATTAATTTCATAAATCGGTTTTTCCGATCTAAGCTTTTCAAAAAGTGGGATCGGATTTTCAAGTGACCACTTAAAAAAGGTGAATACATCATGCTGTCCAAAGAGTGTGGCGATGCTCATCCCTTCCATTTCTTTAAAGAAATCTTTTCCTTCCAGCTCGGCCGGAATTTCGACATACTTACTCGCAACATTTCTTTCAGGTGTCGGCGTTGAACATGCCGTAAGGGAAAGAAGAGTGATCACAGCGATTGCCTTTCTCATGGTCTTATTCCTATCTTAGCTCACATTGATTATTTTGAATTTTATAAACTGGTACACTTGTCCATGCCGTTTCTAATTCGGGCGTTAAGACTTTGAGAAATTCGATAAGGGCCTTTTTATCACTCGATTTAAGTTCCCCACCATACATAGAAGGTTCATGTCCGCGATTGCTGTTCCCTACTAACATTGTATTCAGACAAGCTGGATCATCATCATGAGAACATTCTTTTTCATTGAGAGAACTCTCATAACCAAGCTTCGCATGATCGTAAGTAAATGTCCCCACTTTGAATTTTTTTATTCGGAGGGCCGCTGGTTTTAAAAGTTCGTCGAGATTGGGAACAGAACCATTGTGAAGATAAGGAGCTGTTGACCAAACTCCAGCGAGATGGCGTGCCACGTAGGCAGTACCTGGTTTAATTGTTGTATAATCTAAAGTGGGATCATTCTTAAAACGGTTTTCACCTAAAAATGTATCTCTAAAAATTTCTTTTCCACGAATGCTTTCTTGCGCATAAATTTTTTGATTATTTTCTGAAACTTTATTGGCCGAGTAAAATCCAGCTTTCACATTATCCGTAAAATTAAAAATGGCCGTTTTAAAAGGTAATCCAAGTGCTGACTTCGATATATTTTTTACATATTGTCTGTCCGTATCAATCACATCCATATCAATCATTTTATGATTAATCAGCATTTTTTGAGGACCAACTCTCTCACTATCAGCTTCATGGCATTGAGCACATTTATTCAAATATACATTGCAGCCACGTTTAACGAGTTCTCTATCAATTTTCTTCTCAGGGAAAAATTGGGCATATTCAGGAACAGGAACTTTATGAATCAATTTTTCAAGCTCAATAAGATTTGGAATGTTTACAGTTGAGTTGTATTGGTCGTCTAAAACAATGGCCCCAAGACCAAAGGCCTGACCAACATTACGAGCGACCAATGAATTCGTATTAGCGTTGTAATGATAAAACGCTTTATACTTCATTGCATACATTGGTGGTAGCGAAACAGGAGCGGTAATATGTGTGTAACTTTTTTTACGAATGGTGGCGTTTGAAATTCGGCCAAAAGCATCTGTTCGCCCGTGTCCTTCAGGCGTGGATACAACATCAGGATTGGGAGCTCCAAACCAAGTGAGATATTCCATACGCTTTTGCATAAGAGGACTTACATTTTTTAAATCATAAGTTTCTTTCAACATACGGACTAGATATTTTGTAAGAATATCTTTTTTCTCATAAAGAAGTTTGCCCGCTTTCACATTAACTGAATCATTAACTTTTTTACCGAGACCTGGAGTCTTAATCAAAACTTTTATTGCTGCTGTAAAAATAGTGTCTTCAACATCAAGTTCTTTTTTAAGGTCATCCACAAACGTCGAAGCTTTCACTTCTGCATTCTGAACATTCAATCGATTGTAGAATTCAATCATCTCTTTTTTATCGAACATCGTTTGATATGTTGATCCAATAATATCGTAAAAAAAGCCTTTCATTTCGACTTGTGAAGGGGCGCCATCAATGATGGCCATCGAACGGTCGCTTCGCTCGACTGCACCAGTATGGCAAAAAGCACAGTTGGCCCCTGTCATCGCAATGGTTACTTGCCCATTGGATAATTTTTTAGTTTTCGGAAGTTCGCTAAAATTAACAAGTCCTTCGTTTATCAAATCTTGTTGTTCATGGACTTCGCCGTCCCAAACAGCAGTGAGTCCGACCCAAGCATAAGGAGAAAATACTTTTTTTGAATAAGGACTGCGAATAACGGCAAATTTCTTATCGAGATTTTCAAAAAAGAGCGTGCCCTTTTCTGGCGAGAGAAATGATTTTAAATTAAGTAACCACAACGTTGGATAGATGTCACTTCCTTCAGTAAGATGCCACATGCGTTTTTGTTCATGGGCGTTCACACCCGTTGGAAATTCAAGAGTGTGCCCCTTATCAAGAGCAAGGGCCTGTAATTCAGTTTCATATGTATTTTCAACAGCTGCAAATGTTCGTGAAGGTTCAACTTGTTTTTCAACAAACCTTGTAGGTGAGCAACTGGCGACTAGAACAACTAAAATACCTATTCGAAAAAACATCCTCTGCCCCACTGAAAATGGTCATAAGTACCGCTATAATTTTAACCTTTCTCCTATGAAAACAATAGGCCGGGCATCTTCGACCATTTGTTGAGCAATTCACTCTATAAAAAATACCTTCCGTGCTCATCTCCAATCGATTCTTTGATATACTACGCCCATGAGAAAAGGCCGCTTGTTTCACATTCCGCTGATCGTTTTCACCTTGTTTTCGCTGGGAAATAGTTCATTTGCTTCAGAAATGGCCATCAAAAAGCATTTAACAGATGCAAGCAAGCTTAATCGCGAGCGAGCTATACTCTACGCCAAAGAATCAAATGGGCTAAGTTTGCCCCTCTCTTATGAATTGATCACAATGGAAAATTTGGCCGTACTAGTGACTCATCATATGGATGAAAAGGCCAAAATCTATATGGAAAATGGGATTGGTCTTTTTAACGATGATCTCATTGATATGAAATTGACTCCTGATTTTCGGCCAAATTTTCAAAATAACAACTTTCCAAAAAATCGTGTTTCTCTCAACATAAAAAAGATCAAGGCCAAATGGTCACAAGATTTAAAAGATGGACATTTGCATGACATTTACCAAGA
>CAMLRB010000148.1 GCA_946482295.1 uncultured Bacteriovorax sp.
TTACGTAGGTCGAGGTATTTATCTGGGAGTGAACTTAATCCTTCTTATTGTTATAATAGTAGGAGGAAGAATTGTCCCAGCGTTCACTCGAAATGCAATCGCACAGGCGAATATTGAAACTCATGTTTGGCTTGAAAGACTAAGTTATTTGAGTGTCGTGCTTTTTATTATTTCTGATTTTTTTGATTGGCCAAAAGCAACCGGATTTTTTGCTTTAGTGGCCTCGGGATTTCACTTTGCTCTTTTATTAGGATGGGACTCCATCAAAACATTGAAGAATCCACTTCTCTTAATTTTGCACCTTGGATACTTTTGGGTTCCTGTTGGTTTTTTTATTATTTTTATCAGCGCATTTTTTGATGTGATTCCAAAGTCAGTTGCTATCCATACCTTCACTGCCGGTGCCATGGGAACTTTTATCATTGGAATGATGTCTAGAGTTTCACTCGGCCATACTGGTCGACCTCTAAAATTACCGAAAGGTTTTACAATTGCGTACGTGCTCATTACACTCTCAGCGATTGTGAGAGTTGCATCCGGCCTCATGCCAGAGTTCTATAAAGAAGGTATTTTAATTGCAGGAGCTTTTTGGGTTTCAAGTTTCATTGTGTTTATTTATTATTACTTCACAATCCTTACTTCACCAAGAGCAGATGGTAAACCAGGATAAAGAGAATTCTACTTTTTAATTAATTTTATATTTTTGATTTTAATAATGATGATGACGATAACCGAACACAGGCATGAAAGGTAAAAACCCATTGCAGGAAAGGCAACTGTAGTGAACTGACCGATTATTCCTTCGCCTAATATTGTGGGAGTAAAAGCAACCAATTTTACAGGTGCCGTTGGATTTAAATCATGTCCAAATTTATAAAGCCACATATAAAAAATAGTCACGAAGGCCACTGGAAATACGACAACGGGTAAGGCGAATACGAATGCTCGTTTTTTTGATTTCACAATGGCCGCTAGAAAAACACAAATAGCAAGGGCAATCAAAACATAGGGAGCTAACATTCTTTCGTCTTTTGCTGCCTCACCAAGTTTCTGCATTCCAATGTAATGGTTAATAATATCAATTTCAAAAACATCTCCTGTGGCACCGGTTAAGTGAACATTTAAAACTAACCCTTGAGGATATTGTGGGGCCTGTAATTTGAAACTCCACATCGGCAGTGAAAAAGCTTTGAAGTAAAAAAAGGAGCATAGGGTAGCAAGTATACAAGAGAATATTAGATTTTTTTTCATAAGAGATCCTTAGAGAGAAAACGTCGATAACCGACAAGCGCAAATAGTAAACCCAAAAGGATTGGCCATATGGCCGCCCATGATAGCAGTTGGTTTATGCCGATTTTTTCTATGATGGTGTAAGAAACAGGGCCTAGGACTGTGAGTTCTTGATCAAAGAGGGCAATGGCCGCCATACGGAATGATTGGAGCGGATTTAATAAGGCCAGAGAAACCACAAATTCAACCAGGATTCGATATTTCAGCATGGCGCCTAGAAGAAGTGCATCTATAAATCCTTCGGCAGCAATCCAGACTATAAAGGCCACGCCGAGGGCCATTTCCTGAGTACGTGCGTAGACTGAGATGAGAAGGGCTACACCGATAAAAAAGATTAGTGTAGAGCCTAGATAAAGCGTATAGAAGGCCACTACGGTCCAAGGGACTGCATAACCTTTTAAGAGCGAAAGTAGAGCAGCTCCGATCATGCCTATGAATAAAGGAAAATAAAGAGCGAGAAATCGGCCAGTGCCTTTTCCCCAATAAAAACCACCGAGCTTAATTGGTAAAGCGAGATTGTACTCCCAAATCCCACTTTCACGATCGGCCACAAAAGTTCGCACCGTTGTAATCAACGCGAAAATGGGAAGGATAATAATACTTATTTGAATAAGAGTTAACAGGAGTCGGCCCAATCCCATAAAGCCATAAGCACTTGATTCGGCCAATCCAAGGTAAAAGAAAAACGTAATCATCGTCACTAGGGTAATAAGATATATCTGATACCACTTTGCTCTGAAGGTTTCTTTTATTTCCTGCGAACAAATGTAAGTAAAATTCTCCATCTTAATTCCTAAACTTATTTTTCACATTCTCTAAAGTCATTTTTCCAGTTGATGTGGGAGCTATTCCTCCACCCATAGGGGATTGCAAACCGTCTTCATAATGAATGTCTTCTGCTTTTACCCAACTGTCGCCAGTGGGAGAGCGAACATGCATGGATTGTTCGTCGTCTTTCTTGTGATTATGAGCAAAGGCGCACTTTAAATCGTCATAAAAGTGAATTTCGCCATTTTTTAACAGCCGTTGAACGGCGAACCGTTTTTCTGTTAGGGCCATTCTGCAGACGGCGCACGTCTCCTTGCCCCAGATGGGTTCTTGCGGTCCTGAACTCTCCACACATGAAGAAATATTAAGTAAGAAAAAGATGAACAGAATTTTTAGAAACTTCATTTTGGTAAATCCTCTGTAGGTACTGTTTTAATCGTTACGTTTTCAATAATTCCGGACCAACGAGTAAGCGTTGAGTGAAAGCGGAAACTGTCAGAGCTTGGAATGTATCCACTCCAGACATCGTTTTGGTTTTGAAAATTCCACTCATGGAGAGTGCGAGTAACAGAATCAGGTAATGATTTAAATTTTAAGATGCAATATTTAAATTCAGTTAACGTATTTTTACTTCCTGAAGAAACGAGATCGTCCATAGTCATTCGACCGTTGTCGATCTCAATAACTCTTGAAACAATTCCTGAGAGTTCATCAAGGCGGTGCGATGTTAATAACATGATCGTATCTTTAGGAAGTTCTGAGAGAAGTTGGAAAAAATGAGACCTTGCCTCTGTGTCGAGATTTGCCGAGGGTTCGTCCATAATGAGAATGGAAGGCCTTCTCGCGAGCGCCAAAGAGATTAATAGTTTTTGTTTCATTCCACCAGAAAGATTTTTAAAAGGTGTGTTTCGGCAATGTGAAACATAAAGATTCATTCTCCCTGCGATATGTTCAACATCATCTGCACTTAGGCCGCAAAGATGGGCCGTAAAAGAAATCATTTCTTGAACTGTGTGCTTAAGGGGAGGCGGAGTCTGCGGCACAAATGCTATTTGTGTTAAAGCGTTTTGCCTGTTCTTGTTGAGGGAGAAACCATGAATGTTGATCTCACCATCAAATTTATAAAGCCCTAAAAGGCAGCGAATAAAAGTCGTTTTTCCGCATCCGTTTTGACCAACAAGCGCAACTCTCTCTCCCGCATTTATCTCAGTCGATAAATTTTCCAAGATGACTTTTTTATTAAATTTTTTAGTGAGATTTTTTATGGTTAACATTAATTTACCAACAGTGGTTTAGTATCTTGCATAACGATTATTGGTTCACCTAAATTTGTGACTTCTTCTATCGTTTCGATCAGAGAAAAAAGTGGAGTCAAAAAAAAGAAATTCGCTTTTGGATTATTTCCTTTGATTGTGTCTCCGTATTTCCTGACAATGTATGGTGTATCGCCAATGTAATTTTTATCTTCATCAAATCCTAAATATTTATCCCATTTATTTTCGATCCATTTGCTTTGAGATCCTTTTCTTAAGTCTGTATCGACATCAATGAGATTGCCGATAAACTCATTTTTCTTGAATTCTCCACCTGAGCGATCATTAAAAAGAACCACGCCTTTGGTATTGAAGGTGAGTTTGTTGCCGTGAAACCAATTTCGACTTCCCGGTTTAAAAGGAGAGTTGTCAATCATGATTCCAGCTGCGGAATAGTTGATGATATTATTTTGGGCAAAGATGTTTGATGATTCCTTGAGACCAATACCCATGCCAGTTGAACCTAAGGCCCGTTCTATTGTATTTTGTGTGATAATAAAGTCGTTTCCATACATAAGAAATATGCCGACCAGGTTTTGTTTAAATACGTTTCCCTGAATTCTTAATTTTTCTGAGTACATGCTATGGATACTGTAGCGAGAATGACTGCCATGGTTTCCTTTAAAGAGAAGATTATTTGAATACCAAGCGACAACATCACGGGAGTAACTCCAAGTATTATTTTCGATCACAGAAGATGCCACTGACCATAACCTAATGGCATCACCTCGAAGTCCAACATCCAAGTTTTTAGACGAGATGCTATTTTTTTGGATTGTTATATCAGAGCCGCTGTAAACATCGATTCCAAAGAGACAATTTTCAATGAGATTATTTTCCAAAGTAACATGATTTGAACTTCTGATTCCTATACCAGAATCAGCTTCAGTGTAGGAGAGTCCTGAGTCGATGATTTTAAGGCCTTTAATGGTTACTCTCGGAGCTTCAATAACGATAACTGTGCCGGACAATTCACCAGTGATCGTGGCCCCTTTTTCACCCTCGATTGTAACTCCTTCCACTGTTATGTGAATGGGCCCCTTATATAGTCCTTTTTTCAATCTTAACGTTTCGTTTGGTTTTAGTTTGTTTATTTCTGATTGAAGAGGGCCGGTCAAAACTTTTTTATGCCACCCTTCTACTCGTTTATCGGGTTGCATAGTCTCATCGCCGAATAAAATCGGCGATGAGATAATAAGGGCGGAAATAAAGAGCAGTAACTTATTTTTTAGTAACACTAGGACTTCCTTTTAATGATTTGTCCTCTGATTTAAATTTATCGAGATATTCAATAATCATCTCTAAGTCTTCTTTACTAACTTCTAGATTGGGCATTTCGAGTCCGTATTTTTTTACCAATGGAGCAATCGTAGGGTCATCGTAAAAATTCTCCGGATTACTTACGAATTTTCTAATCCAATCTTTAGAACGGCGTACAGTAACGTTCGTTAAATCAGGGGCCGAATCACTTTTTCCGTGTTGATGACAACCAATACAGCCGTATTCTTCAAATTTAGTAGCGCCTGGATGGAGTGATATATTTGAAGTAGCAAGTTTAACATCGTTTTCCGGGCTTCTGAAAAGCTCTTTGTTGTAATCATCTCTAATTTTAAGTGCCGTTTTTCTAGTTTGTTCGAACTTAGTATTTTCCTTAACGATCATTTCTCCTAAAGTCGTATTCTCATATGGAGACGATAAATCTTGAGCAGTAAATCCATAAGCTCCTGACTGAGAGGCCACAAACCTTAAAGTGGCCGTCTTACCAGGAGCGAATGTACCCATAACACCATGACCATTAACACTGAAGCGGATCACCTTGCCAGCGGCCTGTTCAATGTTAGTAAGATGCAGTTGAACTTCATCACCTTGATTTACTTGCAGCTTAGTAGGCGCGATTCCTTCTGATGAAACCGTACCAAAAACTTCAAGGGTAGATCCTTTTTTAGAGATTCTCTCTTTTCCTTTTGATGTAGCGAGTGGTGAAATTTTCATTTCAACAGGATCGGTACCTACTGGATAAGAACTAATTGGATTAATTTTATTAGCATCAATACAGACAGTGTAGTGTGGCTCACCCATTGGTAATGGTAAATCGTAAAGCACTCTCATCTTCGGTTTTGTGGTATCGATGAGCTGGTGGTTTTGAGGCAGTAGGGGACCTACGGAATCAAAGCGGTCAATAGCTAGTTTGTTCAAAGCAACCACAAATTTACCGGCCGGTTCCACAGAGTCTCCTTGCATTGAAACAAGGTGACCAATGTTGTAGTTGATCGAAACTTTATCAAGAACTTTTTTATTCAAGTAGTCCCATTTGACGACTTGAGAATCAAGGTAGAGAGAAGTGTAAACGACACCAGGTTCTTTGCCATACTGTGTGTGAAGAGGCCCAAGACCCAAATTAACTTGTGCATGAAGCGATTTTTGTAGATCTAAGACGGGCACACCGTATTCGTCAGTTCCCGAAAATTCTTTCTTTTCAATCAGTGCTTTTATTTTTCTAAAGTCATAGACGGATGCGTGAGTATCTAACTTACCTGAAACGATAATGTAACGACCGTCTGGAGAAATATCAGCACCGTGTGGAGACTTTGGTTCAGGAATCAAAAAGAGAATTCCCTCTTTGGCCGCAACTTCAAGCGGAATAGTCATGTGTCCATTAACCAGTTTTGTTTTTCCTTGCTTAACAACTTCTTCGGCCCTTTTCCAATTTACGACGTGAAGAAAATCGGTATCTCTTGAAGAACAACCTGCCTCAAACGGAGGATTTTTTTTATCGGGTCCCTGACCTATATATCTTTCTGAACAAAAAGAGTTGGTAAATGTAAAACCATAACTTTCTCCTTTTCCAGCATCACTTAAGTCTTGTGAGTAAGGAGGTGCAATGATGGTAAAAGATTTTTTAGTGTCAATTCTTCCTTTAGTGTTGTCAAACTTGTGGAAGGTAATCCCTCCGCGATAGTGTGTATTATAATTTTCTTGATTGAGAGGAACGTATCGTCCGTCGGAAGGAGCAGCATATTGAGCGCCTTCAACAATATACTCAGTGTTTGGAGTGGCAAACGCTCCCCCATGGGCCGACATATAAATAGGATTATGGATAACTTGTTTCGTTTCCATATCTTTTAAATCAATAACAAAAATTCTTGGGTTGGCCTTGTCATTTAAAAAAGCGTAGCGACCATCGTATTTCCCATTTGTTTCTGAAAAAGCAGGGTGGTGGGTATCGCCCCAAGTGAGCTTCGTTCCATTTTGGCGAAGGGCCTTATTCACCATTTTTTTAGTTTGTTGATCATGCAAATATCCTGTTGCCGGATCATGAGCGGCAGTCGCGATGTATTTGTAGATACGCATAGAAGGAACACCATATAAAATGGCAGAACCAGCTTGCCCACCGGAATTAATACAGAGAAATTCATCTTTTTTACCAGCAGGTGTGTAAGTTTGAGCAGCGGCCAGAACATCATCTGGTTTAAGATTTCTTTCTTTGGCGATCTTTAGAATTTGATCTGTGAGGTTTGTATCTGCATAGGCAAAACCACACATTGACAGCATCGTTAATACTTTTAATTGTGTTTTCATATTATTCACCTTTTATGTAATTGAAGAAACTCTTCATATGGGTATTATTGTGCAATTTCATTAAATCATCGTTTTGTGCAAGTTTAGTATTTGATGGTTTGACAAGCAGATACCCTTGCATCTCAAGGTGAAGTGCGGAACAAAACTCCGTACAGTAAAAAGGAAATACTCCTGGTCTATCAGCTGTAAATGTTACTGTTGCTGATTTACCTGGCTCCCAACTTCCATGAACGTTATAAGTGTCGATAGTAAAACCATGCACCTGATCTTTTGATTGTTCATTACTAGTTAAGTGAATGCTGACAATGTCACCTTGTTCAACCTCAATGAAGTCTGGCGTAATATGACTTCTGATAAGTGTGGCATAAACGTGAACTCGTTTACCGTGGCGGATAACCTTCTCTTGGCCTGAAGGCGTTTTATAATTTGAGATTAAACCTGTACGAGGGTCAGTTCCGATTTTGTATTTGTAGACTGGTTTATTGAGTGTGGCCGACAAGGCAACGGCCGCGAGTCTCGTGGCCTGTGGAATGGAGGCATCGTAAAGAGACATCATATTTTCAGCTTTTATATCTACAAGTTGAACTGATATAGCAGTTTGTGGACCCACGTTAGTGAATCTTCCAGTTGCCGAGTGGTTTGTGAGAACAGCATAACCTTCACTTGGAGAACTTGTGTCAGATCCAGGGATCATTATTTTTCCCGGGATATAGTTGAGTTCAAGCTTAGATAAAATTTTACCAGATGTAGATATCCTGACGAGTTGTTGAGTTGCTAGGAGAGTGACATAAATATTTTCTTTCGCGAATGCTGCATCTACAGAATTGCTTCCAACATCAATTAATTTAATTTCAGGATTAGACTTTTTTGCAGATGTGAGATCTACCAATGAGATTGTGTGAAGTTTACGGTTTGTAATAACGGCCTGCTCTCCAGAACCCGAGACAATAATTTGATCTGAACCTTCTGTGATCGGGATTTGTGTAAGGATTTTTTTACTTAGTGCCACCTCAGCGTTGATGCTAAAATGATTTTTAGTTTTCGTACCGTTATTTGCGAGTATTTTTTCAGCGGCCTTCCAATCGAGAATGTTTAAAAGAACTCTATCCCCCTTTGAAAGATAGAATAATAAACCTTCAGATGATCCTTTTCCCATGGTAGGAGAAGAAAGGCCTTCACTTTGCTGAAGAACTGTGAATGAATTAACGGGATCGATGAAAAACATCTTGTGGTCTGCATTCTTCTTCTCAACGAATTTCCAAAGAGTCGCACCTGATAGTTTTTTTCCGTCGATCATTTCTGGATAGGCCGTCGTTTGTGCGACATAGTCAGTATTTTCACTGACGGAAACATCGGGGTTGCTGTTTTTAAAAAGCGGATTAGTGACGATTTGTTTTGTTTCGTATTCCGATAAATCGACCAAACCAATTCTTCCATTGGCAGCATCTGACATAAAAACAACTCTGGCATCATGCTGTCCTTTCGTTAAGGATAGAGCAGGCCTACCAGAGTCTCCAAAAGAGTACTCGATTTCATCTCTTGAACTGTTTTTGATTATACTTTTACTCTCGTCATCAAAAGCATAACCTTGCCAAGGTTCGGCCGAAAAGACCGAAACATATTTTAAAATTTTCATTGAAGGAAGACCTAC
>CAMLRB010000149.1 GCA_946482295.1 uncultured Bacteriovorax sp.
ACTTATTTAAAGAGTAAATTTCAGAATACTCAAAAAGACATGCAGTAAAACCAGGAATTACTGGTCTTGCTCAAATTTGTCTTTCGTATGATGCCAAAGCTTATGAAAAAATAGAATTCGATCTTTTTTATATTGAAAACCGTGAATCAGTGATTCTTAATGTTTTGATTGCGTACTATACAGCGCTCAAGATGTTCAGCTTCTTTAAGAACATTTAAAACTAAGAGCGTACGTGCAAACTCAAAAAAGCCCTTTTAACCAGGCCATCCTTCTTATTGGCGCAAGAATCTTTGGAGTCATATTCTCCATTGTTATTCCTATGTATCTGGGGCGTAAACTTTCAGTTGAAACGTACGGAACATACAAGCAGATCATGCTTTTTTTTTGGTTTGCTCAAGTGGCCCTTAATCTGGGGCTCGATGATTCTGCCTATTACTTTCTCCGTTGGGATCCCAAAAAATTTCCTCTCTACAGCTTAAATGCTTTAGGATTCAACCTTATTGTGACAGGCCTGTTATGGTTGATCATGACGGTGTTTTCCCATGAGATTGCAGTTCTTTTAAACAACACTTCTCTTGAAATTTATTTGCCTATTTTAGGGTTTCTTACAATGGTAACGGTTTCTTCGATGCAAATTGAGGGTATCCTCATCGGAATGAATCGCTTTAAAGAAAGACTCGCCATAGAAGTAGGGATGGAATTTTTAAAATCACTTGCTATCTTAGGGGCCTTTTTTTACTTCAATTCTATTATGGCCGTAATGATTCTATTGTGTGCACTCATGACGATTCGTCTGCTTTTTACTCTGAAAATTATTTTAAGTTACAAAACAAAAGAAAATTTAAAATTTACCGATGGATTGTCCCTTCTAAAATCTCAATTGCGTTTTGGACTTCCCCTCGGAGCTTCCCGCATTCTTCAAAATATTTTGAACGTTGAAAACTTTTTCATTTCATCATTTTTCTCTTTGAAGCAGTTTACTTTCTACACCGTCGGATGTTTTGAAAATCCGTTAGTTAACGCTACTCGCACTTCTATGTATGAGATCATCAATATCGAAATGATCGACGCCCTCAAGAATAAAGGCCCGGCGAGTGCTATGGATGTCTGGAAAAAAATGAATCGCAAGCTTTATTTGATCATTATTCCGCTCGTGGTCTTCATGATCTTTTTTGCAACACCTATTATTGTTTTCATCTTCTCGGATAAATATCTCGAAAGTGTCCCTTATTTTATGGTGTTCAATCTCTATTTGCTAGTCGGCGCTATTAATCCAGAACCCCTTTTTAGAGCGTGTTCCGAGACCCATATTGCTCTGAAAATAAAAACAATCGGACTCATTTTGGGTTTGATTCTTTTTGCTCTAGGGGCCTTTCTCGGTGGGCCTCTTTGGGCACTTGTTGGTAAAATTGTTGGAGTCTTACTAATGAATGTGGCAGGCCTTCATCAAGGTGCAAAACTTCTTGAAGGTAAGTTTGCAGATCTTTTCGTTTGGAATGAATTATTCATGGCCACGATTATTTCTGCCTTTTTTAGCGGTCTTCTTTATAGTCTTTTTACCTTTGTTCATTGGGCACCTTTTTGGATTCTGGCAGTAAGTTTTAGTCTCTTTTGCCTCTTTTATTTATTGGCAGCCGTATGGACCAAACTTATCTCAGATGAAGAAATTTATTTGATTAAAAATACTGTGAAACATAAAATTTTCCGAGTGAGTGCAGCGTGAAAAAGACTGTACTTATCATCGCACTTAATGAAAATTGGACAGGGATCAGCCGATTACCGAGTGGACTAAACCGCGCCGGATTCTCAGTCTATGCGCTTTGTCCTCAAAAGAGCTTAATTGCAAAAACAAAGTATCTCGCAGGATCAATTCTCTATCCGACTTTTACATATTCTCGCTCGAAACTCGTCTTTATCTGGATGATGTTTGCGATGATGAAACTGCGTCCTGATGTCGTTCTTCCGGGGGATGAGGATGCAATCCTTGCTATGCAAGAGCTAGCACGTTTAACAAAGAATATACCAGGTCTCTATTTTATTTCGAAAAAAATTAGAGAATCAATTGGACCAGAAAAATTTGATTCACTTGTTTTAAGTAAGTCTGATTTTCAGGAAAAATGTAAAGAGTGGGGAATAAGAACTCCACAGAATATTATCGTTCAACATTTAAATGAGGCCATCGATGCTTCAAAACAATTGTCCTATCCCCTCGTGATCAAGCACGATTCTGGATATGGCGGAAGTGGGGTTCACATTTGTGAAAACCTTGAAGATCTAAAGAAGCACTTCCAACAAATGGGAAAACTTCCCATGGTCGCAAAAATAAAGAATCTCATTAAAAAAACTTTTTTTGTGACTGTTCTTTCATCGAAGCAATCAATTTCACTTCAACAGTACATTGATGGTGTTGTCGGTTTAGCACCTTTCTGCGCTGAAAACGGTGAAGTCTTCGCCCTTAATCAGATGATGAAGATCAGAACTTATCCAGGCAAGACGGGGCCTACGGCCGTAGCCGAGGGAATACACAATGAAGAGCTGGAATCATTCGTGAAAATTGTGGCCCACAATTTGTCTCTAAGTGGATTTAATTCACTTGATTTCATCATAGATTCAAAGAGCGGGACACTTTATGTCATTGAACTTAATCCGCGACCAACGCCAAGCTGTCACATCGGTGAAGGGCATATCTTGAATGACTTATGTGAATTTTATTTCAAAGGTTTGAACAAACAACCTTTAATGAAAAAGAGTTTCCACCCCTATGTGATTGCAATGTATCCCGGAGAAAAAAGAAGAGATCCTCATAGTGAGTACATCAAATCATCCTTTCATGATGTCCCGTCTGATGATCCAGAACTGTATAAAGCGATCGAAAATTTGTATTCGTAATTGATTGAGGAAAGTTTGAAATAAATTAAGTTTTTATTTTGATATTAATGATGTAGTTATGCGCATCAAATTCTATTAATGGTACTTTAAAAAAGGAAGAGAAAATGAGAATGAAGCAAGTGGCGATTACGCTTTCGCTAGCAACAATGCTCGTTTCAGGAACAACAGTAGCAGCTACTGCTGGAAGCACTGGAATGATCAATTACAGATGGATGAACCAAATTGTAAACAAGACGCCAGTAGCACCTTCAGCTTGTCCTGAAATCAATACTGACATCTATGGTGCAGGTTACTCTGTTACGCTTAAAAGAAGTTTCTACGGAAACATCGCTGCTATCGGTTCAACTTATTTTCCAAACTCTGGTGCATGGGCATCAGTTGGTGTTGGTCCAATTAAGAATGATTTCTCTTTCATTACAAGCAACATCTCAAACATTTCTGAATTAGAATTTGAAAAGAAAAAATCACTTCCACTTTCTGCAGATGAAGTTTCAAGATGGAAAGTTACAGATAGTGCATACTGGGAAACTAACGGTGGTGTTTCTCTTTACGTAGGAACAGGAATTATGCCAATCGATCTTGGTGTATTCGTTGTTGCAACAGGTGGATGGGCAAACTACTTCCAAAAAACTGGTCCAAACCGCGTATACGTGGAAAGAACAAAAAAAACAATCCGTTCAGTTAACGTTGGTGTTGGTGTTGGCAGACCAAATGCTTCTATCGACAGAAACTTCGAAAACATGAAAGGTTTTGCTTACGAATTTACGTTAGACAATCCTTCATCAATCGAAGCATTCGAAAGATTCATGGCCGGTGATATGACTAAAGCTCAAGAACTTGAAGCTTCTGAAAGATCTGGTGTTAAGAAAATTTCAAGTCTTCAAGAGTCATACTCTAGCTGGGCACGTGCTTTTGGTTTAACAACTCCATTCATTCCAGTTCTTGCTTTCAAAACAACAACTACATCTTCATACGATGTTCTTGAAGAAAACTCTGTCTGGGATGAGCAAGTAATCAAAGATACTGGTGCATACGTAAAACAAAGAAGTGTATTTATCGGTGGAACTCAAATCAACGAATCTCGCTCATTCATGGGTGGAAAAGTTTTCAAAGATTTTCCAGGTCTTGATGGACGTGCAAAATCAGAATCAAGCTTTGGTAATTTTAAATTTGCTTACCAGTCTAACTGGGGACAAGAAAAACGTTTAAGAAGATACATCAACAAAGTTAAAGCTCTTACAGGTCTTGTTGATGAAACTTGTGCGACTGTTCCTGCTTTCGATGATTCTCTTGGATTCAACCAAGTTGTTTTAGAAATGAACTGGTCTGATGAATACGTTCAAGAGCTTGCTGGCGTAAGAAACGCGAATGCTAACCCAAATGCTAACATTAACCTTCTAAAGAAAATCAAAGCAGCAGCTTTAAATTATGAAGGCGACAAAAAACTTTCTTCAATCTGTGCTCCATCTGAAGTAGGGGACATCAGTACTGATACTTGTGGACCTCAAGGTGCTTCTGTTGAATCAATCTTCGCTAACCTAGAGACTTATTCAAATAATATGAAAAAGTTTAATGGCGACAGAAAAGAATTCGCTAAAAACTTAACTAAGTTTGGTCAAGAAGTTTGGAAATCACCATCAGTATTCAAAGCTTTCTACGAACGTGGAAAACTTTGTGGACAAGAATTCAGATACGAAGTTTCAGGGCAACGTTTAACTCGTCACGCGATTACACGTAAGTTCAATTACTCTGAAGCGTGTAACAACTAATAAGCTAAAACTAAATTTTAAAGATTTCAGTGCCTCGCAACCATACTGAATGTATTGGAGACGAGGCACTTTTATTATGGTCGTATCGCTAATGAGAATGAATTTATGAAAAGACTGTTAATCTTCCTCGTTGTTCTTCCAAACTATGCTTGTTCATCAAGTATTTTTACAACAACTGGTCAGTATGACAGAAGCATTGATCCTGCTCACACGGCAACTATTACTATTGATTTAAATAAGACGTACCAAACCATCGATAAAAATTTCTATGGCTCACATATTGATTCATTCTCAGAAATCCCAGAGACGACACTTGTTCATGAATTACAATTAGGAAAAATCAGAATTGGTGGAAATGATTTTGATGTCTACAACTGGAAAAATAATAAAACAATCAACGTCAAAGGCGAATTAAAAAACGCTCAAAGTTTCACTGCTCTCTCTAAAGACATGGAAGCATACAAAGTTGACGGTATTTTCCAAGTCAACTTAACAGGATACCAACCGGAAAAAGTGAATAACTATTTCCAAATCAAGCGCACTTTCACTCCAGAGGCAGCGTATGAAATGATCAAAACTCTCAATGGAGAAAAACAACTTAAAATTGAAAATGTCAGCCTTGGTAATGAATTCTCAATTTGGAATGAAACCCATGCCAAAATTTGGGAATCAGAAGATGCTATTTCAGCTGATGATTACATAACAAGATATATTCAATACGCTATTGCCGTAAGACGTGCCCAGGAAGAAGTGAGTGGAAATGCTGACAGTATTAAGCTGTGGGGCCCAGAGATGACATCTTCTTGGTATGACTGGAACACAGGAAACTTTACCAAAGACTGTCAGTGGGGCGATATTAGAGGGCAGGTAAGCTGCTCTTATGGAAATGGCCAATTCACAAATTTCATTCCCTATTTTCTCGATCGTATAAAAAAGGCAGAAACTGATACGACGATCAATCCAAAAGGCTACAAACTTCTCGATTATTTTTCAATTCACTATTATCCAAATTTCAGAACAAAGAATTCGGATCCAACTTCTGTGGTGAAAGATCAAAATGGAAAACAACTTGTGGCAGAAATGCTCGAATCGACCCGACTTTGGAACGATCCCCAATATGTTAATAAGTACGACATCACTTCTTATAGAAATTTTAGTCCAAATATTCTTAATCGTATGAAAGGTTGGATGAATCAGTTTTACCCAGATGCAAAGCTTGCGATTAATGAATTTGCAGTTGATTCTGATTACCGTTCAAATAGTTATCACGGAATTATTCGACCACTCTACATGGCCGATTCTATCGGAATCTTTGCTAAAGAAGGTGTCTCTTTCGTCAACCAATTTGTTCTTAGCACACCAGGAACATCACCTCTGCCATGGTCGTTGATAGAAGGTGGAGCTCGCATGCCGCTCTTTCATATGTATAAATTGTTCACTAATAACTTCAAAGGGACAGTTGTTGAGGCTTCAGACAACCTCGGTGATGAGGTGAACGCCTATGCTACAACGACAGGGGACAACCACGTTCATCTCATTGTCGTCAATAAAGCACCTTTAAGTAAGAAAATTCAGGTTTTTCTAAGTGATAAAGGGACGACATATAAGCTTACAACCGTCGAAATTCCAGCATGGTCGGCTTCCCTTCTTAAGCTTGAAAAGAATCCGGCACCGACAAAGTTAAAGTATGAAATGCAGGTATTCGGGGCAAAAGAAATGGGGATTGCAGTTGACCCCACTTACCAGAAAAAACCATAAACAAGCGGACCACTTAGCCCTATCAAATTTACACATTTCCCAGTGTAAAGTGAGGTTAGGGCGGGGCCGTGATAAATAGAGTTGATGAAAAAGCAAAACGTTTTACATTTGGTTGAGTACCTCTACCTTGGGGGAATTGAGCGTCTGTTGGAACAGCTAGCAGTCAAGGCACAGGATAAGACCAATACTCACTTTTTTTCTTATGAAACATCTGAGTTAGGGGGAATAGGAAAACAAATCCAAGAAAGTGGTTTTCCCGTTTATACGTACAAAAAATCAGCAGGAAGAGATTGGACACTTGTTAAAACTCTCATCAAAACTATCAAAGAAAATAAAATAGATGTTTTGCATACACATGACTTTGGTCCAACAGAATACGCAGTGATTTTAAAGTTGCGCTTTCCTTCACTCAAGCTTGTACACACTCAGCACACAGTTATTAATTTTATTCGATATAAAAAATACACACGCTTTTTTCAGGCAGCGAGTTACTTTTATTCTGACATTATTGCTGTCTCTCAATTTGTGGCCGATACGATTCATGAACATTGTCCACTGATGAAAAAAAATACCTTGAAAGTTATTGCTAATGGAGTTGATACAGAAATCTTTTCACCACTCGATAACACTCAGCTTACAGGGGCACTTCGCCTTGTGAGTGTTGCACGTATCTCACATGAAAAAAACATTATGTATTTGTTGAAAACATGCAAATTTCTCAAGGAATCAAACATTCCTTTTGAGTTTCATCATGCGGGGTCTGCAAAAACACAGGAACAAATTCAGGTTCTTCAGGATTTTATTAATGACCATGGCCTTAGTGAAAACGTTACTCTTCACGGTTTTACGAATAATGCACTTTCTGTCTTGAAGAGGGGAAGTATATTTGTCTCTGCCTCACACACAGAGGGACATCCAGTGGCGGTCTTGGAGGCCATGTCTTGTAAGATGCTTTGTTTCTGCAGTGATATTTTGGCGCACAGAGAGCTTGGAGCGGACATTGTTGTTTTATTTGATAAAGAAAATGAGCGTGCACTTTTTGAAATGTTAAAAGTTCAGTATTTAAAAAATGGAAATGAAGATACTTCAGCTCGATTAATTAAAGGTCGAGAAAAAGTAGCGAGTTTATTTTCAATCCAAAAAATGGTGGAAAATTATGTCAGCTTATACAACCAATAAAATCGCGCTAAGTTTTGACGTAGAGGACTGGTTCACTGTCAGAAACATGCGTGAGCATTTTGATTTTTCGACATGGGATGAGCAAGAATTGCGCGTAGATGTGGGGATGAAGTTTATTCTTGATGAGCTTCGTGCACGTAACATCAAGGCCACTTTTTTTATTTTAGGTTGGGTTGCTGAGAGATGTCCTGAGCTGGTCTTGCAAATAATGAAAGACGGACACGAAATTGCCAGTCACGGTTTTTCTCATACGCCGATTGATCTTCTCACTCCAGAAACATTTGAAATAGATCTGAAAAAATCAATTAATGCCCTCTCAAAAATCACTGGAAAAAGTGTGAGAGGATTTAGAGCTCCAAGCTTCTCTATTACAAACGAGACTTATTGGGCACTCGAAATTCTTAAACGTAATGGCATTGAATACGACAGCAGTATTTTTTCTAAAATAAACCATCCTGATTACGGTATAAAAGATTTTCCAACGACTCTAACTGACGTTAATGGCATTTTAGAAGTCCCTATGTGTAAGGGAAAATTTTTTGGTTTAAATATACCGGCCAATGGAGGAGGATATTTTCGCCTTCTGCCTTATTCAGTTATTAAATCGTCGCTTAAACAATCTTTACGTAAAGATCCATTGGTTATGTACTTTCACCCATGGGAGTTTGATGTTGATCAACCACGTGTTGAGTTAAGTAAATTCAAAAAATTTCGTCATTATGTTGGTTTGAATTCGAATCGTGAGATATTTATATAACTTCTTAACGATTTTGAGTTTATGACTATCGAAGAACTTATCAATACACAGAAAAGAAATTCATTTGTAGTTGAAACAGGTCTTTTGACTGCTGTATCAGCGAACTAGATTGCTCTGAATGAGTTTTGAAAGCGTTCTGGACTTCGCCGTCCATGTTTCGTTCGCTTTAACATAATCAACCGTCTTCTGGCCGTCAAAAGTGATCTGACCGTCTGAAATGTTCTT
>CAMLRB010000150.1 GCA_946482295.1 uncultured Bacteriovorax sp.
TGGTGGTGATTCAAGAATTCCTGGTGAGCTTAATAAGCACTCGGTAGGTCTTGGTGTTGGTCAAACGTTCTTACGTTCTGACTTTCATGATCATGGAACAGATAAAATCACTCCTGATCTTTATTACAACTACTCTGCTAGCTACTCATTTGACTTCATGGCCAACTTCCATTGGTCAAAACATGAATATTTGAATCGTGATGTAGAAATCAAAGGTCTTGCTCTGGCAATCAAAGGAAAAGGCTTTCAGTTTGATGCTTTCACTCCTTACGCTTTTGGTGGCTTTGGTTTTTATCTTCCTGAAGCAACGAGAATACTTGCAGGTGTTCCCACTGAAACTCGCTCTCAATTAGTTTTCGGGATGAACTTTGGTGTGGGTGTTGAGCTTCGTCTAAACGACATGGCCAACGTTGGTGTTATCGCTCACTATCACGACCCATTCGACGTCCGACAAGAAGTCGGAGCTGACTTAGAGGGATCTTATATGAAGCTTTTGATTATCGCTTCATATACGTTCAACTAAATGCCCGCCTCACCGTACCGCCTCTATATCATCACTGGTAAAGGTGGTGTCGGTAAAACATCGCTTTCGATGGCGCTGACAAAACATCTTGAAGCTCAAGGTGTGAAAGTAAAATACAATTGTTTTTATCAAACACCCGAACCTGAGCTTTGGCGCAAACTTAATTTGCCCGTTTTAGAAGCTGATCTTTTCTCCAGTGCTGAAATGTACATTGGGAAAAAACTAAAATCGACGACGATCGCTTCTTGGATCATGCGCACCCATTTTTTCAAATCACTTTTTCAAATGATTCCTGGTCTCGGTCACATGATTCTCCTTGGAAGACTGATTGAAGAAATGCAAAACGATCCGTCACTAACCATAGTGCTTGATTCGCCAGCATCAGGTCACGCACTCACAATGTTTGAATCCTCATCAAATTTCAAAAAGATTTTTGGAAGCGGTCTCATTGTCAAAGATATAGAACGTATGCAGGGATTTTTATCAGGCCCTCATTGTTTAAAAACATACGTTGTGGCCATTGCCACCGAACTTGCACTCATGGAAGCACAAGATTTGAAACGCGAACTTGAATCCAATTCCAATGGTCTCAAAATGGAGCCGGAAATTGTCATCAACGACTCCTTCACTCGCTATATTGAAAAAGAAAATGTGGCTAAAGTTGACCTACCGGATTTTCTGCAATCTAAACTCAAACAAGAAGAACCTGTTCTCCTTCAACATCCTACTCTTCCGCATGTTGATGAAACAGATCAGGACAAAATCGTAAAAGAAATCCTTCCACTTATGGAGAGATTTGTATGACAACGAAAGTCCCGCATAAGAAAGTCGAAATTTTCTGTGGCACAGGTGGAGTCGGGAAAACAACGATAGCCACGGCCCGAGCACTTGATTTAGCTGGAGACGGCAAAAAAGTTTTACTTATCACGATTGATCCCGCCAAACGTTTGAAACAAATTCTTCAATTGCCGGATAACGATGATGGTGAAATTCACAGTGTTGCACTTGGGTTTGATGCTATTTTAATGTCTCCCGGAGCGACTTTAAGAAGAATCGCAAAAGAGAAAGGATTAGAGCAGGAATTCGAATCAAACATCATTAAAACGCTTTCGCGTCCCTATGGTGGCATGAATGAAATCATGTCTATTATTGAGGTCCAATTTCAATTACAAAAGAACTACTACGATACTATTATTTTAGATACCCCACCGGGCAAACATTTTATCGATTTCCTGGAATCATCTGAGAAAATCAAAAATTTTTTTGATAAATCTTTTCTCGAAATTTTCGAATACTTGGGAAAAAGTATTCATGGTGAAAAAAAATCGAAAAATATTTTCACCATGGTCATCTCAAGTGGTGTGAAAAAACTTCTGAGTTATCTGGAAGCTGTAACCGGTGCAGAATTTGTGCGCGAGTTTATTGATGCAGTTCTGGCCCTCTATCGTTGTCGAGATTCATTTTTGAGTGCACTTGAATTTCAACATCAATTGCGTCAGGAAAGTTTTTCCAATTGGTTCTTAGTGACTTCAGTCGAACAACAAAAAATGCACGAAGCTCAAGTTCTCAAAGAGCAAGCCGCTCAGTTTATGCACAAAGATCTATTTGTAGTGATAAATAAGTGCCTAACCCCCTATTTAAGCGCCTGGGAACCAGCAACAGGATCCCCACTGGTCAAACTCAAAAAAGGAATGATTTTAAGGGAAGCTCAGCTCTCGGACTTTGCTAGTAAAAACTTCACAAAAGTATTAAAATTTCATGAAATAAATGATCCTTCGCCCTTAGAACACGTGAAAGGCCTGGCCCTCCAATTTAAGGCGTAGTTAAACTCATAAACTCCAGTGGAATTTAATGGAACTTAAAATCAAAACAAAAGAGCAGTTAGAAAATTTCGTTTGCGAACATTGGGAAGAAGTGAACGAATACATCGATAATAAAAAGAAAACGCTGCCAATTCCTTTTTATTCAAGTGTCGATATTCGTGAAAGTAAATTTAAATATGCACCAGTTGACCACAACATGTATCCTGCTGGCTTCAACAACCTTTGCAGTTTTGATCATCGCGAAGCGACTCGTGTTGCTGGCGAAACTATCAAAAAATTAAATCCAACCGCGAAGATGGTTGGAATTTTTCCAGAATCGCATACTAAAAATTTAATGTATCTCGATCATCTCGCGACACTCGGAAAAATGATCGAAGATGCTGGTTACAAAGTTCGCTTTTTAAGTTTTGATCCGGCCCTTTTTCCAGGTGAAGAAGATTGCCTTGGTTTGATTTCAAATTCAGGTTCACCTCTCACTATTTGTAAAGCTTCAATTAAAGATGGAAAACTTTATGTAAACGGTGAACAAATGGACATCGTTATATGTAACAATGATCAATCCAATCCATGGCAAATTGATTGGAGTCAAGTAACAACACCAATTACGCCTACTCCAAAAATTGGTTGGTTCCGTCGTCAAAAAAATATTCACTTCACCTACTACAAAAAAGTAGCTGATGAATTTTGCGCCCATTTCGGAATTGATTCTGACCTTATCCAAGCAAAGTTTCGCGCCGTCGAAGACGTAGATTTTGAAAATAAAAATGGTCTCGAAAAATTAGGCGCTGAAGTTGACGGCCTCATCAGCGAATTAAAACCTGATTCAAAAGTTTTTGTGAAAGCTTCACAAGGAACTTACGGAATGGGGATTAGTGTTGTTTCAAGTGGTGAAGAAATCATCAACATGAACCGCAAAACGCGCAATAAAATGGATGTAGGTAAAAACAGCATTAAGTTTACATCCCTTCTCGTACAAGAAGGTGTTGAAACAATCATTAAATATGACGACAAACCGGCAGAGATCACCATTTATCTTATCGATGGAAAAAGTATCGGCGGATTTATGAGAATCAACGGAGAAAAAGATTCGCTTGGCAATCTTAACAGTCGCGGAATGGTTTTCAGAAAACTTTGCATGGGTGACATTGTTGAATCCGCTGAAGACCACAAAAACAAAGAAGCAGTTTATTCGCTTATCGCTCGATTAGCGACAATCGCTTCTGCATACGAAATACAAGAAGTACTTAATTAAGGAGATATCACTATGATGACTGGAGCTAAGAAAAACATCTTAGAAGCCATTGGATGGACACCGATTGTAAAACTGAACAAAGTGACAGCGGATTGCAAATCAGAAATTTACGTAAAACTTGAATTCATGAATCCAGGTGGGTCTTCAAAAGACCGCATTGGTGGATTTATTATGGATCGTGCAGTTGCTGCTGGAAAATTAAAACCAGGTGGAACAATTATCGAAGGAACATCCGGAAACACGGGTGTAGGGCTAGCGATGTGGGCCGCTGTTAACGGATACAAATGTATTTTCGTAATGGCCGATAAGCAGTCCATTGAAAAAGTGAATAACTTAAAAGCTTTTGGAGCTAAAGTTGTTGTCTGTCCTACAGACGTTGAACCAGAAGATCCTCGCTCTTACTATTCTGTTTCAAAGCGACTTGCTGAAACAATCCCTAATTCATACTATGTGAATCAATATGACAACCTCTGGAACCGTGAAACTCACGTGGCAACAACAGGGCCTGAAATTTTCGAACAGACTAAAGGTGACTTCGATGTCTATATGGCCGGAGTTGGTACGGGTGGAACAATCACTGGTGTTTCAATGTATCTCAAGACAAAAATGCCAAACTTAACAACAGTAGGGGTTGATGTTGAAGGGTCCATTGTTGCTCAATACGCCCGCACTGGTGATTTAAGCGGCGCTCGTTCATATGTTATTGAAGGAATCGGAGAAGACTTTATTCCAGAAAACTATGACTTCAAAGTCATTGATGACTGGGTCGTTGTTGGTGATAAAGAATCATTCCTTATGACACGCGCCCTTCTAAAGCAAGAAGGGATCTATACAGGTGGATCTGGCGGAGCAGCGGTTGTTGGTGCGATTAAATACGCTAAGACACTTAAAGAACCGAAAAAAATTCTTGTTGTTCTTCCGGATTCTGGAAACAGATACGCTTCGAAAATTTACAATGATGAGTGGATGATGGCAAAAGGCTACATTGATTCTTCATTCAACGTGATCATTAAAGATCTTTTGGCTGATCTTGGCAAAAACAACAAGCCACTCATTTCAATCACAGACCACGCTACAATCGGTGACGCTGTAAAAATGATGGAAGATAAAAATGTCTCTCAATTGCCAGTAATCCAAGGCGACATCATTAAAGGAATCGTGAGCGAGACAAGCTTGTTAAAACCGCTTTATACAGGTGAATTCAAACTCTCAGACAACGTCAGCCTCGCCTACAACAAATCTTACAGAGTTGTAGACATCAATGATCTGCTGGCAAACGTCCAAGATTCACTTCTAAAAAAAGAAGTGGTACTCATCACTGAAAATGGCAAACTTAAAAACTTACTAACTAATATCGACGTCCTCAACTTCATCGCAAAAAGAGAAAACGTATGACGAAAAAAAGCACACCAAAAAAATCAGCTGTAAAAACAACTTCGCCTAAAAAAGCTAAAGCGAAAGAAACTCCATTCCAGGATATCGCAACGAGAGTTATTCACGTGGGCGGGCATCCTGATAAAGAAACAGGCGCCATTATGCCGCCAATTTTCCAAACATCAACTTATGTACAAGAGTCACCAGGTGTACACAAAGGATATGAATACACACGTTCTCACAATCCTACTCGTACTCGTCTGGAAGAATGTCTGGCTTCTCTTGAGCAAGCAAAACACTGCTGTGTAACGGCTTCTGGTCTTTCAGCAGAAATGCTGATGATGCATTTACTTCCACCAGGATCAAATATCATCTGTGGAGATGATGTTTACGGTGGGACATACAGATTATTCACGACTGTATTTAATCACGTACACAATTTCCGTTTTGTTGATACAACTGATCTGAAAAAATTAGAAAAAGAAATTAAGAGCTTTAAACCGGCAATGATCTGGTTAGAAACGCCTACAAACCCGCTACTCAAAATTACAGATATCGCAGCCGTCGCGGCTATGGCCAAAAAGGCTAAAGCTCTTACTGTTGTTGATAACACTTTCATGAGTCCAATTTTCCAGAATCCATTGGTTCTTGGAGCAGATTTTGTTCTTCACTCAATGACAAAATATATTAACGGACACAGTGATGTTGTAGGCGGATGTATCATGTTGAATGACGATCACCATAGAAAGGAACTTTTCCGCCTGCAAAACTCAATCGGCCCTTCTCAATCACCATTTGACTCTTGGTTGGTTCTTCGTGGAGTAAAAACTTTAGCGATCAGAATGGCAGCTCATGAAAAGAATGCAATGGCCGTAGCTCAGTACCTTGAAAAGCATCCTAAGGTTGAAAGAGTTGTTTACCCTGGTCTTAAGTCTCACCCTCAACATGCAATTGCAAAAAAACAAATGCTGGGCTTTGGCGGGATGATTACTTTCTTCCTGAAAGGAGACATTAAAAAATCAAACAAGTTCCTTGAAACGGTAAAACTTTTTGCTCTCGCTGAAAGTTTAGGTGGAGTTGAAAGTTTGATTGAACATCCGGCGATCATGACTCACGCATCTGTTCCTAAAAAAGTTCGTGAATCAATTGGTCTGACTGATAACCTCATCCGTTTATCAGTTGGGATTGAGAATGTACAAGACTTAATCGATGATTTAGAAGAAGCTTTTAAGGCCGTTTAATAAAAAAAGCCCGGTTCAGAACCGGGCTTTTTTTTGTCCCTAAATTGTATACAACGTTTTCTGATCGAGTTCCACCATGGCCATGAGAGCGTCATAATTCAAAAAATTTCCCGCCTTATTGCGAGAAACTTCAAAGAAAAATTCGTTAATCAAATCCTTCGTTGTTTTATCCTGATTATTTGCAAAAAATTTCTCAGGTGAAAGTTTGGTATTCAATTCAGCTAAGTTTTTTACGGCCCCATGTGAGAGAATCGCAAACTTCTCCCCTGGTTTTAACTTCAATTCAACCGTAGATTCAAATGGTAAACACTTTCCTTGAAAGAAGTAATTTCCATTTCCTTTACAAATCAAAGTAGCACTAAGATTCTTTAAATTTATCGTCGCTAAACAGTAAGTGAGCTCGGCTTGATTATCTATTGCATGTTTTGTGATCATTTGTTCAAAATGTTCACACTGCGAAGATAAAGATGTTGTCGGAGTCGACATTTTTAAAACTTCCATCTCTGCTAAAATCATCGACGAGACGATATAATTATTTGTTCCCGCCATGAGAAAGAGAACTTGATTATCGGACTGAAGGATATCAAAAAACTCTCCACCACTTTTTTCACCGGCCATGAATTTACTCGTTATCGTCACGCCTTTGAAATTATCCGTTCGTACTTTTACAAGGCGATCATGAAGATCTTTAACTCGTGTGAGTTCGCTTTTCGTATACTCATAAAGTTTATCCATGTCAGAGGCCAGTGATTCAAGGTGAACTCCAGACGCGGGATTTGCGAGCTGTAGATAGTTTTTCAACAATGGAACATTGTAATTGAGTTCTTGTGTGAGATCGATAAAACCAAAAACTTGATTGATACTTTCATTTAATTCAGCAACCAATTTAAAATCACGGCGAGCATTGATTGCTATGACCGTTTTCTGTTTTCTTTTTAGCAAAATATTTTTGCAATCGTTTACACGATCTTGATCGAGATTAAGTATGAGCGGTCCATTCTCATTGATCGATCCCTCCCATCCTTTCAATGAAGCTTCCATACCCACTTCACGGGTTAAATTTTTAAGATAATCATCAAAGCGTTGTTCAACGCGAATATAGTCCAAATGTTTCATGAATTTCCCTCTTAATCCTAACATTGTAAAATAACGTCGAAAAAAGCGTTAACTAAAAAACCAACACCACAAATAATAGGCAGTAAACAAAAGGCTCGCATTTCTTATACCCTCGTAATCTGGTCAAATTCGCATCTTTCCTAAAGTTGCTCATAAAGCTATCCGATACTAAATGAAAGTGGTGGGCCATTAAGTCGCCCTGTGGAAATTTTCATGGCAAAAAAGAATAACGTTTATCAGCTTTCTGCACATAAAGCGAAGAAGTCCAAAAAACCAAGGACTGAAGCGCACGTTATTTCTCATCCCGCCTCGACTGCTTTTCCACTCAATCCCGCATTCGCTAATGATCCAATAAAAAAAGAGTTCTTTGAGCTTTCAGTGAAATCACTTTTAAGTGCTCTTCGATGTAAAGATGAATACACGTGGGGACACTCACTTCGCGTTGCCTATTTCTGCGTTTCAGTTGGAAAAGAAATGGGATTATCACCAGAAGAGATTTATGAATTAGAAGTCTCTGCTCTTTTTCACGACCTTGGAAAAATCGGTGTACCTGATTCTGTATTAAGAAAACCTTCGCGCTTAACTGACGAAGAATTTTTAGAAATGAAACTCCATCCGACAAAATCTTATACCATCCTCGAAGATTATCCAATCTTCAGAAAAATGGCGATCAATGCAAAATATCATCATGAACGTTTTGATGGGCGTGGATATCCAGATGGTTTGAAAGGCGAAGATATTCCTCTATTCTCTCGTATCATTCTCATTTCAGACACGTTCGATGCAATGACTTCAACCCGTCCATACCGCAAGGGACTTCCATTTGAAGTTGCTTTTGCGGAACTTCGTGAGTTTGCAGGCACTCAATTTGACCCCGTTATCGTGGAAAAATTTATTGCTTGTATGACGAAAGAAAAAGAAAAAAATCAAAAGACATTTACTCTGCAAGTGCTCGAAGGCAATTTTCTAAAAGACGCAGCTTAGTTCGGCTTACTGACAAAACGTCGTCGCGAGATTTGTACTCACGTTATATTTCTGAACTTTTATACAATCTTCTTCTGAATTATAAACATTTTGAACAACGCACTCTAGAGCATTACCTTTCGCTTTATTCCACTTCATGTTTTTATTGCAAGCTATGTACTGAGGTTTATCAATACAGGCCCAATGTTTGTCTTTGCAATTATAAACAAGACCTCTTCCTAAAACTTCGTATGAAGGCGGTGCCGTTGGAACTTCCTCT
>CAMLRB010000151.1 GCA_946482295.1 uncultured Bacteriovorax sp.
CATTCCTCCAGTGAATGAAATAATTAACGATGTTGCACTGGCAACGCGAATCCAGCCAGCTGACTTTTCGGGACGCGAGGTAATTCAATAAGTGTGTTGGGTGGATTTTTTCGTTGCCGCGGAAACTTTCGATGAATGAAAAGGACACATTGGTTCCTAAAACTGTCCGTTACAAGTTGGTTTTGTGAAAGAAGTAGGGATTTGAGTGGGGCCAGAAGCATATAGATTGGATGTTGTCCTTGTTGCAGTAATGTAAGTGTTTTGAGCATATTCCACCACACCATACCCACAATGCGTGTCTGTATCCAAAATAATGCCATTTTGCGCGCTAAAATTTGTAAGATCTGTTTCATTGGAAATAATTGGCGGAAGGTTTTGGTAAGCACTTTTCATTTCGCAGTAAGAGAGAGTGACGTTATAACCTAAAATGTTGGACCCATCTGTGACTTTTGTAACAAACATTAAATCACGAAAAGTTGAAACACCAACATAAAGTTGAGAAAGACTTCCAGCTGTCATGTATCCAGGTACGAATTGTCCGCCAATAGTTGTTCTACTGCCACCATTAAAAGTTCCTTGAACATAGAAACTATAATCTTTTGCCAATCGATCGCCATTATAACAAGTTACAGATGATTTGATTTTGTTAACTTGGTCAAGAATTTGTGGATTAGCATTCAAAGAAGGGTTGGATTTGTAATAAGGCGTGGAAGGAGGAAGGACAGAACTTATTGCTGAATTTTTTTCCCCACAATCAACGTCGTCAACCAACACAATTGTCTTCTCAATTACAGAAGAATCGAGCGTTTTTCCGCTAATAAATTTAACAGACACACCATCTTGCTTTAGAGTAATGTACTTATTGGGAACGCCATCAAATTCGAAGACTTCAATTCCATTCTCATCACAGGTATCTTCAGTTGTCGTTGTTTCGATTTTTCCATTCTCTAAAAACTTGTACGTACCTTTTGAGTTTTGATAAATAGCTTTTGCCCGATCATTACCGGTATATTTATACGTGTGAGTTTCGAATTCAGTTTCGTTTTTAAAATCCAATTTCCAAATGACCAATCCTTCATCAGTTATAGTTTCGAGAAAATAGCTATCATTAATAAATTTATTTGTAGCTGCAACGGGAGAGGATTCTTTCGAAATACCTGGTGCACCACCACCGCCACTTCCACAATGTTGAAAAAAGAATAATAGAATTATGCAAAGCCCTGTCATGATTGAAGGTCTGATTTTCTTTTTTAAATTCATAGAATTCTCTTAGTTTATAATTACTCCTCATCGTCACTAATTCCATCATTATCATCATCGTAATCATTTTGGTTTGAGATGCCATCCTTGTCTGAATCTCTAGTTGAAGGTGAGGCGTACCCGCCCTCAGAGGAGTATTCAAAAGAGCTTTTCGCTGAACCGTAATTATTAGTTTTGGTTGAATCGGGTGATGATCGAATATGAGGCTGAACATAGGTTCCATTGGATTTGTAATAACCTTTAACTTGAACTTGAGCTTGAGTAACAAATGATAGCGTTAACATTGCAAGAGCTACTATTCTTTTCATAAGTCTCCTTCGGTTCAAATGAGTATATATGCTATTTGGATTTCAACAAAAAACTTGCTAAACTTTGGTTCAACATACTGATTTTTGAAAAAGGTGGTTCGTTTAAACCACCCCATTAAAATGGCGCTTATTTAGCAGGAATTTTATGTCAACTGATTGCACGAGCTTAAAGTGATAGTTTATTCAGCATCAAAAGAAGTCTTTTGTAGTGATGTTCGAAATAATCTTATCGAAGATAAAATCAATGATCTCACACTGAAAAAGATTGGTAGAAGAACAGGCAAGAGTGAATACAACTCTTGGAAAAACTCAATGCAGTATATGCACAATATACTTCTCGATGATTCAATCCCTAGAGATTCATTTATAGCGATTGAATATCAATTACCAAGAAGTTCTGCTCGAGTGGATTTCATCATTACAGGTAAGAATGAATCGAAAGTAGATACAGCTATAATTATTGAACTCAAGCAGTGGTCATCTGCAAAGATTACAGATAAGCAAGATGTTGTTCTAGTCGATTATGGAAAAACAATTCTTGAATTAACTCATCCGTCTTACCAAGCTTGGTCCTATGCTTCTGTTCTTAGGGATTTTAATTCAGCAGTTCACAGTGGAAATATAGATGTCATACCTTGTGCATATTTACACAACTGTAAAGACAGTTCTGTCTTAAGCAATGAGTTTTATGAAACTTGTACTTCAAAAGCTCCAATTTTCTATCAGCATGATGTGGATAAACTTTCAAATTTCATTAAGTCGCATGTTAAATACGGTGACAAAGATGATGTGCTTTATAAAATTGAAAATGGAAAAATACGTCCTTCGAAAAGCCTAGCTGATGAACTTTCATCAATGATGGAAGGTAATGAAGAATTTACTCTACTTGATGATCAAAAAGTTGCTTTTGAAACTGCTATCAATTTGGCCAAAGCAAGTAGCGCTAAGAATAAAAATGTAATGATTATTCAAGGTGGACCTGGGTCAGGTAAAAGTGTTCTTGCTATAAATTTGTTAGTTAAATTGACCAATTTAGAGTTGGTGGCTCAGTATGTTTCAAAGAATGCAGCCCCTCGAGCCGTTTACGAACAAAAGCTTACTAAGCAAATGAATAAATCAAGAATTTCTAATCTTTTTAAAGGTTCAGGAAGTTTTGTTACGAGTGAAAAAAATACATTTGATGTTCTCATCGTTGATGAAGCTCATCGATTAAACGAGAAGTCAGGTCTCTATGGTAATTTAGGCGAAAATCAGGTTAGAGAAATCATTCGTTCTGCGTTCTTCAGTATATTTTTCATAGATGAAGATCAAAGAGTAACTTTTAAGGATATTGGAACTATTGAGGAGATTCAAAAGTGGGCCAGTAAAGAAAAAGCAGCAGTTCATTCATATTCATTAAATTCTCAATTTCGTTGCAATGGTTCGGATGGATACATCTCATGGCTTGATCATCATCTCCAATTAAAACAAACGGCAACGACAGAAATTACGGAATTCAATTATGAGTTCAAAGTTTTTGAAGATCCAAAACAATTACATGAAGCTATTGAATCAAAAAATATTAATAATAAATCTAGAATGGTTGCTGGTTACTGTTGGAAATGGCCTAGTCAAAAAAATCCTAAAGAATTTGACATTAAAATTGGAGAATATAAAGCACGTTGGAATTTGAAGACACAAGGGAGTTCTTGGATTATTCATCCAGAATCCGTCTCAGAGGTTGGTTGTATTCATACCTGCCAAGGACTAGAACTAGAATATGTAGGAGTCATGATTGGACCCGATTTAGTGGTTCGAAATGGAAAAGTTTTAACCGACGCCTCACAAAGAGCATCTAGCGATCAATCAATTAAAGGATTTAAAAGTTTTTTTAAAAAAGATCCAGAAAGTGCTACAAAAAAAGCTGATTTAATTATCAAAAATACCTATAGAACACTCATGACAAGAGGAATGAAGGGTTGTTATATATATTGTACCGATCCTGAAACGCGCGACTATTTTAAGGCATTAATTAGGACATAATAATGAACAGTATTGACTTAGATAAGCTAACAAAATCAATTACTCAATTTTCTGAAGAAAGAGATTGGGATCAATTTCATTCTATCAAAAATCTCTCAATGGCATTGAGTGTAGAAACCTCAGAGCTTTTAGAAATTTTTCAATGGGTGACTGAATCGCAATCTAATGAAGTTAGAATCAATATGGAGCTTAAGAAGAAAGTCGAAGAAGAAGTCGCTGATATTTTTATCTATCTCTTACGAATCGTTCATAAGTCAAACATTGATCTTCAGCAAGCGGTAGAAAACAAAATGATTAAAAATGCAGAGAAGTATCCTATAGATAAGTCCAAGGGATCTTCTAAAAAATATAATGAGTTTTAATCACTGCAAATTTATTTTCACAAATTCTAAATGATCAAAAAGAGGAGAAGTTCTTTCTTTGATTTCAATTGATTGAAACTTGTCATAAAGATTTAACATACTTTCGCGTGAAAATGGTATGTGGTTATCTTCAAGGTTTTTTAAAAATTCTTCCTTAAGATCATCTACATTCCAGTCATGGAAATTTGCTAATATATCTGAAACAATTATTAAGTATCTTTCTGAAACGTGCATATTTTTTCTAACTTTGCCTTGAACCTTTCTATAAGAAAATTTTAAATTATTAAAATTTAAATATCAAACATTGTAAGGAAATTAATCCTCATCTGAGAATTGTCAAAATTTGAACGGATAAATTATTGCTGTACCAGAACCCCTCAGGCTTAATAATTTCTTGGAAAATGTTCCAGCTGACTTTTCGGGACTAAGAAACAGGGCCTAAAGATGATTTATGAAGGAAAATCATTCCAAAAGACTTACTCAAGAAGAACAAAGACCAATATCAAAAATGATTGTTTTAAAATAGTAGTTAGGTGGATTGATCTTTAAACTTCCTTAAAAGTACATTGCAAATGTAGAACCTCGATATAAAGAATTTTCTAGTTTCTATTAAGAGTAATACCTCAAAAAAAATATTCTAACTGACTTCTCGGGACTACTTGCTCCCCGAATAAATATGTTGAAACCTCGTTACTATATCGATGACAGCTTTTTATAACTCTTAAATTTGTGAATACATTTTAAACAAAATTTTACCTGACGGGACAGTAAACTCATTGCTGTTGAGCTTTCTGCTAAAGTATTTTGCTATAAATTCCGAACAGATTTCATCTCTTTTGATTTACTTAGCAGAGGAACATTATGACTGATCCAAGTGCTTCATTTAAAGATGATCAAAATTCTAACAAGGAAAGAGTCGGCTTCCTGTTTGGATTAGGCATTTTTCTTTTGCCTTATATCTTTGGTTGGTTCACGCTGAAAAATGGCTATTCATCTAGAGCAAGATTTTTTGCTTTCAGTTGGATGTTTTTTGTTATTGTTGCAAACTTAGGAACTAAAAATACTGATAACAATCATACATCTAGCTCGACTACAGCAGTTAGCACGCATGAAGATGCTTTGAGAACATATAGCAGTACTCAGCCACGATGGAAAATAGGATATTACATTGACGAGTTCGGAAGGCGCGATGGTAAAAAATTTGTTTCAAGTGAAAATAAAATTTCAGGTTCATTCAGCAATAGTGCCACTACAAACTCTGCATTAAATGTTGATGTACTCATCGATAAAAGTAAGATCGCAATTCTCCTGTATGAATACGCTCGAGAAACAGAAGTCACATATTACGGACATGAAGAAATTATCATAAAAGTTTTAGACCATGTTGGAAAAAAGCACATCCTTTATCCCGCGGAAAACTACAAAGGATTGGTGTTGGTAGGGAAATCCAGAAAAAAATTGATTGAATTGATGAAAGCTGGTGTGGTTGCATTTTACATTGAGAATGGAACTAGCTCTTATCGTTTTGATGTTCAAAAAATGGAAGGCCTGGACGAATCTGTGAAAAATCTTTGAGAGATGATATTTCTGAGCCACTATCGAAAATGTATTAATATTATTTTTCACCAATGTTAATATGTCTAATCGAACTTAGTAAGGATTTGAGATGGATAATGAAATTAAACCTAGTTTGCGCTTGTGGATAAAAATGGCAATTACTATTTTAATCACAATGCCTCTGTACTATTTTTTTTTAAAGTATAATTTTAACTCTCTGTCGGAAAGAGGACAGTTTGGTGATTCGTTTGGATTCATGAACACAATCTTTACTGGATTAGCTTTTTCTGGCGTTATTGTAACGATTTTGATGCAGAGACACGAACTTATCAAGCAACGCGAAGACCTTGAGAGAGGTCGACTGGAGGATAGAAAGCAAAGATTTGAGAAATCAATTTTTATGTTAATAAATCTCCATTTAGACATTGTCGATAAACTAGAGCTTCTGTCTAAAAGGAAGAGAGATGTGTTTGATGTTTATAATGAAATAATAAGATCCATTGCTAAGTAGCAAGAAGCATTCTACACATTAAGGAAATTAACATCGACACAATTGAGTATTTTTACTCAGATAATTAATGAACAAGAGCTAGAGGATAAATTATTTGTAGATGCTGGGTTAGAACAATCAGATAAAGATATTTTAAAAGAAATTTTAATCGATAAAAAAATTTTGGATTTATTCATGTCTAATGATCAAGATGAACATATAAACATTCTTAAAAAAGCGATTAAAAAATCGCGAATACGACACAATGACATACTGGCTCACTACTTCAGAAATCTTTACAATATTTTCAAATCAATCGATCAAGCGGATTTTTTAGATGAAACAGAAAAGATTAAATTGTCAAAATTGGTAAGAACGCAATTGTCCAATAGTGAGATGATTGCAATTTGTTATAATGCTATCGTGGAAATTGAAGAAGTGGCGACAGGACTAAAACCACTAGGTTATCCCAAGATGACTAGACTAATTAAAAAATATGATGTTCTCAAGCATCTGGGCGAATATAGTTTGTATCATTCAATTCATAGAACTATTTTTGATAAAGCATGTGAGAAAGCAATTAAGGAAACTGTATGATAAAGGATAAAGAAATTATCAAAAGAAGAGATCCTGAACCAACTATCTCCAGGCTGGAGGTGTTAGTTGAATCTATTAAAGAAGGAAAAATAAAACTGCCCAACTTTCAACGTCCATTTGTTTGGCAAAAAAATGATATTCTTAATCTTTTAGATAGTATCTATAGAGGTTATCCAATCGGAAGTATATTGTTATGGTCAACAACTGAAAAACTTTCAAGTGAGCGATCAATTTTAGAATCTCTAGATCTTTCAAGTGAAGATTCAAGTTTTCAATCAGAATACCTTCTTGATGGGCAACAGAGATTAACTTCGGTATGTGGGGTTTTATATTGGGATGGATTGAAGAAGACTAACAAGTGGAATGTTTACTTTGATTTGGAGAATGAAGAATTTGTCTATTCCGAAAATAATGATTTAGTGACCTTATTCCCATTAAATAAACTTCTTGAAACCAGGAGTTTTTTAAAAGAATGCATGAAGTTCGAGCATCATACTAATGCAAATTTATTCTATTCGAGGGCAGAAAATTTATTGAAGGCAATAAAGGATTACAAAATTGCAGTCGTTAAAATAGGAGATATGAAGCTAGAAGAAGTTGCGCCTGTTTTTGAGCGAATAAATAGTCGTGGCAGGGTGCTGACCATGCTTGACCTGATGAGAGCAGCAACTTGGAAAGGCGGATTCGATCTAACACAAAAAATTGAAGAAATTATTAAGGCGGTGAGAGATGCTGGTTTTGGCAATCTTGAATCAGACGTTGTATTGAAGTGTATTTCTTCAGCAGCAGGAAAGGGTTTCAATAAAGCTGACATTGATAAACTCAGAACTCTAAAATCGAATGAACTTTTTACTGCTGCAAAAGAAGCGAAAGATGCCCTTCTCAAAGCATTTAATTTTTTAAAAAATATAGCAAATATAAACGACGAAAGCTTCGTTCCTTATTCTCAGCAAATTGTTCTTTTATGTGAGTTCTTCAGAATTCATGAAGACGAAATAACGGTTGAATATATAAGACAATTGCGCTCATGGTTTTGGAGTACTTCAATAAGCAAGCATTTTTCTGGCGCAAGCACGGGGGATAACAGTCGTGAATTGTTAAGGATGAGAGAGTTTGCATCAGGTAAAAATATCGATTTACACCCGATTAAAAAAATAAATATCGCAGAACTCCTTTATGATGATTTCAACCTAAGAGTAGCTTCTAGTTCGACTATGGCTGCACTTTTGAATAGTGTAGTACATACTATTGATCTCAACGGTAATAGCATTGATCCAAAAGAGCTCAACAAAAATAAAGACTTTTTTAAACCTATTATTAGCAATTCTGATTCAAAATGCAATTTAATGATGGTTTTGTGTAGAGGCAAAAAAGAATTAAATATCAACAATATTATTAATAAAGATGATGTTGAATTGGAAAAAAATTTTTTAAACTCATCAATTTTATTATCAATCTCATTAGGACAAGAGAAGCTAGCGATGAGAGAGAGAGCTCAACTATTTCTAAGTTTTATCTCTAAGTTAGTAGAAATTGAGGTTGTACTAGAAGAGTGACCCTTATAGAGAGCTTCAGTGTTTTTGAGAATTGCACTGGCAATAAGAGCCAGCCATCACACTTTTCGGGACTAAGTGCGGCTCGATAGGTGTGTTGAATTTAGATAAAGACTTTAATCTGTGCAGCCAGAATCTAATCAAATATCGAAGAGTCTTTCATCCCAACCCTCCCAACCAACGGAAGCTTCAAAGCCGGCCGATAAAAATCCACCCCAAAACTAAGCCCAAGAACATTAACCTCAACCCCTTCAGCAAGCCCCACAGTCAACCCAAGCGCACCTAACAAAGACACTTGAACGCCAGTGTTGCTCTCAGACCACCCAATTAAATCACCATCACCAATCCAATCTTTCCCAATCGCATTCGGTGGCAACTCAACTCCCATTCCAGAAA
>CAMLRB010000152.1 GCA_946482295.1 uncultured Bacteriovorax sp.
CCTTGTTTGTCTAATAAAGTTCCTAGGTCATGTGGGTGAACTCCATCAATAACGAATGAAAGTACACCTGACTTTTCATGAGCGTCGCCAATCAGACGAACGCCTTCAATTGTTTTTAATTTCTCAGTAGCGTAGGCAAGTAGTTTGTCTTCATAAGATTTGATAGAATCAAAACCAAGACTTTCGACGTATTCGATTGCGGATTTGAAAGCGATGACTTCAGCAATCGCTGGAGTTCCCGCTTCAAATTTATTCGGAAGAATGTTGTACGTAGTGTTTTCAAAAGTAACTTCCGAAATCATTGATCCACCACCTTGGTAAGGTGGCATTTCGTTCAACAATTCTTCTTTTCCATAGAGAAATCCGAGAGCGTTTGGCCCATACATTTTATGAGCAGAAAAAACGAGGAAGTCGCAGTCGAGATCTTTAACATCGACTTTTTGATGAGCAATCGATTGAGCGGCATCAACACAAACTTTTGCCCCCACTGAGTGAGCGAGTTTCGTTATTTCTTTGACTGGATTCACTGTACCCAGAGTGTTCGAGATATGAACGAGGGCCACCATTTTCGTTTTGGGAGAAAGCATTTTTTTTAACTCATCCATCATGAGTTCTCCACGATCATTGATCGGGATAACTTTGATAGAGGCACCTTTTTTTTGCGCTATCATTTGCCAAGGAACAATATTTGAATGATGTTCCATGCCTGAAAGAATGATTTCATCTCCTGGAGAAATGAACTTTTCACCGAAAGAAAAGGCGAGAAGATTAATGGCATCTGTCGTGCCTTTTGTATAAATCACTTCGTGCGCATGTTCAGCATTGATAAGTTTTTGAACAGCTATGCGAGTCTCTTCAAAGTAACGAGTTCCTTGTTCCGAAAGAGTGTGAACACCACGGTGAACATTGGCCACTTCGTGACTAAGATAATGAGTCATTTGATCAATAACAACTTTTGGTTTTAACGTTGTGGCAGCATTGTCAAAATAGACGAGATCTTTTCCGTTAATTTTTGTATGTAATTGTGGAAAGTCTTCGCGAATTTTTTTGATGTTTAATTCTTTCATGCTTCCTCCGTTACCAAAGCTGATGAAAGAAAACGTTCAGCAAGAAAAACTTCGGCCTTGTTACGAATAGCAAGGTTGTCAATTTTGAAAAGAACATCGGCCGCAAACCCATGGCAAAGCATTTCGCGGGCCTTTGCTTTTTTGATACCACGGCTTTCAAGATAAAATTCTTCTTCAGCTGAAAGCTGACCAATCGTTGCTCCGTGAGCACATTTTACATCATCGGCCGCTACGAGAAGCTGCGGACGAGTATCAATGTGAGCGCGTTTTGAAAGCAGAAGATTTTTGTTCAACTGTTCTGAGGTGATGAGCTGAGAATCACGGGCCACGACAATTTTTCCAGTGAAAGCACCATGTGATTCACCGGCAAGGATGCCTTTGAAAAGTTGAGTTGAATTTGTATGAGCGGCCGCATGATCAATGTGCGAGAAAACGTCAGCGTGTTCGCTCTTTTTAAGGGCGAATAGGCCGTTTACTTGCGATTCGGCGCCAGCTTCTAATAATCGAACTTCGATATTATCTCTTGATGTTTTTATACCAAGATCAATAGTCATTGATTTGAAATTGGCATTTTTTAAAACGTGGGCACGAGTCAAACCAATATGAGTGGCTTCAAAAGCTTCTGTTTGAATCTTAACATGCTCAACTTGAGCGCTGTCTTTAAGTTCAAAAGTTGTTGAAGCATTCGTTGTGTATTGAAATAAATTATTCTGAGTAGAAATAAAAATTTCAGCAATTGCTACTTTTGAAAAGGGTTCAGCAACGATTGTTAAACGTGGAGAAACGATTTTGTTAACTCCAGATTCATCTACTAAATGAACAATTGTCAGTGGGAAATCAAGAACAGTATTTTTTTTGATTCGGAGAAAAAGCGGGCTCATCGAAGTTGCAAAATTAAGAGCGTCGAAAGCATCAAAAAAGTCACTCGTTGGACGAAGTTGATCAAAGCTCACGCCTTCAGGAAGTACTGATTGAAAACGATTGAAGATACCGTTGTTGAAGACGATAAACCCACGTTGATCAATAACTTCTTTAGGGATGTCGTTTACGATTTCGCTTTGTCGGGCGTAAAAACGAGGAGCAAGAACCTTCGCGATATTAGTATATCGCCAGTCTTCATGTTTTTTTGAAGGGAGGCCACGGCCTTTGAAAACATTGAGGGCATCTTGCATGGCCGATTGATAACTCGGCCCCAACTCAGTTGTGAGCTTCATGACTTCAGCGCTATTTTTTATCAATTCTTGTGTAAGTAAATTTTCCATTCTGGTCCTTAATCGTGGTCCTTCGTTAACCACTCATAACCTTTTTCTTCAAGTTCAAGAGCGAGTTCTTTTCCACCCGATTTGATGATCTTTCCTTTATAAAGAACATGCACATGGTCTGGAACGATGTAGTCTAATAAACGCTGATAGTGAGTAACGAGAATAGTAGCATTGAAACGATTTTTAAGAGCGTTTACGCCTTTTGCGACGATCTTTAGAGCGTCGATATCTAGTCCAGAATCTGTTTCATCTAAAAGAGAAAGGCGAGGATTTAAAACGGCCATTTGAAGAATTTCGTTTTTCTTTTTTTCACCACCAGAGAAACCTGTGTTCACCGGACGATCAAGAAATGAGTCGTTCATTTCAAGAAGTTCTAGTTTTGGTTTTAGAAAGACGCGGAACTCTTCCATCGTCATTTCTGGAGCGCCATTGTACTTACAAGTCTCGTTGAACGATTCAAGCAGAAAAGTGATGTTTGAAACTCCAGGGATTTCTACTGGATATTGAAAGCCTAAAAAGATCCCGCTTTTTGCGCGTTCGTCAGCTTCAAGTTCAAAAAGATTTCTGTCTTTAGCGTTGATCTTAAAGTTGATTGTGCCTTCAGTGACTGTAAAAGCAGGATGTCCTGCTATGACTTTTGAAAGTGTACTTTTTCCTGAACCGTTTGGTCCCATAATGGCGTGCACTTCACCGGCCTTAACTAATAGATTGATGCCTTTAAGGATTTCCTTATCACCAACGCTTGCATGTAAATTTGTAATCTCGATCATTTTCTATCCTATGCTGTTTTCTAATTTCATTTCAATTAACTTAACCGCTTCAACTGAGAACTCGAGAGGGAGTTCTTTGAAGACGTCTTTACAAAATCCATTCACGATCATGGATATACATTTCTCTTCTGAGAGTCCGCGCGATTGTAGGTAAAACAATTGTTCTTCAGATATTTTTGATGTTGAAGCTTCGTGTTCGACAACGGCCGTTGAGTTTTTTACATCAATGTACGGAAACGTATTGGCGCGCGCTTTATTTCCAATCAACATCGAATCACATTGTGAATAGTTGCGGGCACCAGTGGCACCCGGCATGATCTTCACCAGACCGCGATAATTGTTTTCTGATTCTTCTGCTGAAATCCCTTTAGAAATGATTGTCGATTTCGTATTTTTTCCCACGTGAACCATTTTTGTTCCCGTGTCTGCTTGCATGAAATTGTTCGTGAGCGCGACTGAGTAGAAAGCACCTTCTGAGTTGTCACCAATAAGGTTACAAGAAGGATATTTCCATGTGATCGCCGATCCAGCTTCAACTTGCGTCCATGAAATTTTCGAATTAACACCCAGGCAGTTTCCACGTTTCGTGACGAAATTGTAGATACCTCCCAATCCTTTTTTATCACCGGCGTACCAGTTTTGGACTGTTGAATATTTAATTTCGGCATTATCCAGGGCCACGAGTTCAACGATCGCAGCGTGCAGTTGGTTCTCATCTCTTTGAGGTGCTGTACAACCTTCAAGGTAATTCACAAATGAACCTTCATCAGCAACGATGAGTGTTCTTTCAAACTGACCTGTCTCTTTCGCATTAATACGGAAGTAGGTTGAAAGATCGAGTGGGCACTTCACTCCTTTTGGAATGTAGACAAACGATCCATCTGAGAAGACAGCAGAGTTAAGAGCAGAATAGAAGTTGTCACCATAAGGAACAACTGTACCCAGATATTTTTTTACAAGATCAGGATGCTCTTTAACGGCTTCGGATATAGAACAGAAGATAACGCCAACTTTTTCCAGTTCTTCTCTGTGAGTTGTGGCCACCGAAACTGAATCAAATACAGCATCTACTGCGACACCGGAAATACGTTTTTGTTCGTTGAGTGGAATCCCTAATTTTTCGAATGTTGCGAGCAACTCTGGATCGATTTCATCAAGACTTTTGACTTCATCTTTCTTTTTAGGAGCGGAATAGTAATAGAGATCGTTAAAATCAATTTCGGGAACATTAAGTTTTGCCCACGATGGTGGAGTCATTTTTAACCAATGTCGGAAGGCCTTGAGACGATACTCAAGCAACCATTCAGGTTCTTGTTTTTTTGCCGAAATAAGGCGAACGATGTCTTCGTTCAATCCTTTCGGAAATGCTTCTGTTTCAATATCGGTAAAAAAACCGTATTTGTATTCAGCATTTAAATAGTCAGTACTCATGCGTTGATCTCCGACGAGTGATTTCGTTTTCCAGAACTCACTGGATTGAAGTCACTGCCCTGTAGTAATTCTTTTAAAGTCAGTGTTGCTAAAAAGTGATTCAATTTGCGATTGAGAAGTTCAACAGGAGTGGCAATATTACATTTCCCCATAAGTTCACAGGGACCCTTGGCCGAAACGCAGACACTGCCAGAGTCTTGTTTGCCCTCGATGATGGAAGCGAGTTCAGCATATGTAATATCTTGAAGCGAGCGATTAAGAGAATAGCCGCCCTTAATTCCTTTAACAGATTTAAGGATGTCGTGATTGTTCATTAACTGCATCACTTTCGCTGTTGTATCAAAAGGTGTTTGAAAGTGATCGCAAATTTCACGCGCCGAAGTCAGGTCGTCTTTTGCGTCCTTGCTGTCTGCTTTGTCTGTCATAAATTTGAGTGCCATTAAGGCATACTCAACCTTTTTATTAATCTTTAGCATTCATTTGTCCTTGTAACCGCACCATATCTTAAAATAGGTCAAAAATATACCTATTTATCTTTTTCTTTGCCAAAACTTTGCCTAAAAGGCCTGGAAAAATCGTATAATAAGGGTGTATTCCACCTTTTTTTAAGGAACTAATAGGTAACTTTCATGTATTTAGTCGGACAACTTAGTGACACGCGAATGCTTGAACAGATCATTGCTGAGCTACGCGCTCAAAACATTGATGTTTCAACAGACTTCGCTCCTCAGGAACACATTTATTCAATTTACGTTCAAGATGAATCTTTGTTACCGGCGGCCCAGGATCTTTTTCGGGTGAAAATGGGCTTTCAAAAGGCCCCGGAAATTGACCAGGAGTGGGTGAAGATTAAAGCGCTCCCGCGAGGGCAATTCACGACGATGATTGTGGTTGTTTGTTCAGTTCTCTATCTTCTCTCTTTTACGGAAATGGGTCAGCGTCTCTATGAATCGCTCTTCATGGGAAGTGTGGAAGGAACGTTTTTAGGGGAGGTGAAACGCGGGCAGATTTGGCGACTTATCACTCCCATTTTTCTGCATCTCTCACTTATGCATATTCTTTTTAATATGCTCTGGTTTAGAGATTTGGGAAGTATCATCGAATATAAATTTGGTAAGCATGATCTCATTCGCCTCATGCTCGTGAGTGGTCTCATCTCCAATATCATGCAGTACCTCGTTTCTGGTCCGCAATTTGGTGGGATGTCGGGAGTTCTTTACGCTTTATTAGGCTACCTTTGGGTCTTGAAAAAAATAGAACCTGAATTTGATCTGGCCCTCCCTTCGAGGGATGTCTCCTTGATGATTATCTGGCTCTTTCTCTGTCTCACAGGACTTCTGGGACCCATAGCCAATACAGCACACGCGGGTGGACTTTTCACAGGAATGTTTTATGCCCTTTTTATAAACAACCAAAAAAATGGTAGCAGATGGGGAAAAGAACAATTAAAGTACGCGCTTCTGGCGATGCTTTTTCTTGTTTTAACTCTCGCCATTGAAGGGTTTAAATTAAAAGGTCGTTTCTATTATTTATTAATGAGTGAAGGGTAAATCCAAGGGAACCTATGTCGAACATCAAACAACGTCTGGATGAATTAAAAGCAAGTTTTGCAGATAAAACGCCAAAACAAATGCGAACAATCAGAAACAATCTTAATAACCGCATTAAATCTTTTGAAGAAGAAATGCGCTTTGGAAAAACACTTCCAAAAATCTCTGCCAGCCATATGTTTTATGAATTTGAACTTAAAGAACTAAAAGAGCTACAGGAAGCTGCGATGAAAAAAATTAAAAGCGACGAGAAAAAGGCTTAATGAAAGGACTGTTGATTTTTTTAGTTATTCTTAGTGCAGAAGCCGCCGAGACTCCAGTGCAAAATTTTCGCAAAGAAGATTATCCTCTGGATGATAAATATAAAGGCGGCCCATATCTCATTTATGATTGTGAACGTAAGCACTATGCCTGTGTAGATGTCGACGGCCACGAACTCTGCAAAACCGCCCGTCAAAAGAGCATCGATGAAAAGGCCAAGGAATATGCTTGTGCCCCTTTAAAAATGTTTGATGAAAAAACGAAATGCGTTCTTAAAAATTACGAAGTGATGGAGAGGAATGCTTGGAAGAGATTTTGTTTTATTAAATTGACTTCGACATAAGGACGTGAGGTCCTATTCCTTCAATTTCAAAAACTTCATCGTTCACTTTTTTAAATCCTACTTTCTCATAGAATCCAACAGCTGAAACGCGTGCATTACACCAAAGAAGTGTGCAGAAGTTTTGCTTGATGATGGGAAAGGCCATATTGAGTAGTTCTGATGAAAGGCCTTGGCGTTCGTAGGCCGGAAGCGTGGCCATGCCTCTTAGCTGATACTGATGTTGATCAGGAAAAAGGGGATTGCGTTCATAATAAAACGAAGCTACAGATACAAGTTTTGAATCTTTGAAAGCGCCTAAGTGAAATGAGAGATCTTCATCATCATCATTTTCAAATTTAGCTTTTTGAAGATCATGATTAGGAACCAACACTTGTTGACGGATAGGATATGTATCGCTTGCACTTATTCTTAAAACTTTCATTAAATTTTTATAATCTGCTTTAGTTCTTTCGTCACTCTTTTTATATCCGTCATTCCAGGTGGGTTATTAGTGGGACAATGTCGAAGACAGTCTAAACAATCTTTCCATAGAATGTTTAGCGAGTGCTTGAGAAAAAGTTTCTAGTATAAAATTTGGAATCTTCGTGTGTGGACCTTTCCACTGCGCAGTCGTGTAGAATAAGCATCTCTCAGCGCCTTTCTCCGCATGTTTGATTACGTGGATGTTTCCGGTTAAATCTTTCAAAATGCCATCGTCGAAACGGAAAGGATAAACTCCTGGGGCCGTTATGCGGTCAAGCTTAAAAACCAAACGCATGTCATAGGGCATGAGCACATGTGAAAGAAGAAAATTAATTTCTTTTTTTTCTGGTGAGTATTTCGATTCTTTCACAAAGTCTAAAAACTGATTGTAGTTTTCGTACAGTGAAAGTTTCTTCAAAGCATACGAACAACTTTTGGGGTGTAATCCAGCGATGGAAAACTTCAGAGATTGACCGCCAGAAGTTGAACTCTCAACCTTTGATTCGGAGAACACGGTACCTTCCAAAATTTTTTCTTTCACATTTTTTTTGTAGGGTAATGCAGCGAGATTTAGCTCTGCCCCAGAGAGAGAATGGGTGAAAAAGCAGAGGGCAAAAGAAAAAAATATGTGACGCATTGTACCTTTTCGATTACCGTAAGTGATCTTTAACCTTAACATCAAACTAACGTTAGTATTATTTCCCAATATTTAGAGTTTGAAAAGGATTCATAATGAGTAGTGTCGGTCCCGTTGTACGTAAAGGTAACACCAAAGACGCCTTGATTGAAAGTAAAGATCAGCGCTGGCATGTTCGTAATCGTATTACGCTTGTTTTTGGTTCAAATGATATCGAAGATCTTGAAACTTATATCTACAAACCAAATGGCGTAGAATTTAAAACAGTTAAATTTCACCAAGCAAAATCAAAGGCCATTGAAGAAATTCTCGACAACAGTATCGATGAATATTACCGCGGCCATGTCACAGAAATTCACACAACTTTATCCCCTGATAAAAAGACGGTCACAATTGCTGATAATGGTATCGGCTTTCCAATCGATAAAGTGCCTCAGGTTTACACTGAATTCAGAACAGGATCTAAGTTCAAAGATGAAGAGACTGATGAAAAAGGATTCCTCTTCCGTACACTAGGACAAAACGGTCTCGGAGCTGCGGCAACTTGTCTTACTTCAGACAGTTTTGTGGCGACAATCAAGCACTATAATTCTAAAAAAGAGCAAACTTATGAATTCATCAACGGTGCTCTTGAGACTAAAAAGACAAAACCGAAACCATTCAAAGGGGCTTCGGGCGTAGCTGTTACACTCACTCTTTCTAAAGAAGTTTATAAAGACAACATCATCAATGAA
>CAMLRB010000153.1 GCA_946482295.1 uncultured Bacteriovorax sp.
ATGCAAAGAAGTTAACGCTGTTAAAATGGAAATTAAAAATGATTACAAGAACATCTTCAACACTGAAGATACTCAAGAAATTTTTAAGGCCATCAAAAGCAATGAGACTGTTCAAAAGTCTTGCTCAACTTTAGGTTAATCGGAGAAAAGCATGAAATATTTAATTATCGCAGCGATCGTTCTAAGTGGTGCAGCTTCAGCACAAACAAAAAAAAGTTCTGCAAAAAAAGCTGAAACAGAAACGAGAACAGAATCTAGATCAGAGAAAAAATCATTCGAAAGACAATATGGACTTGCAGGTTGCGGCCTTGGTTCAGTTGTTATGGGTAAGCACGGTGGACAAGTTTCTGCAGCTACTACTAACGGAACTTCTTTCAACCAAACTTTCGCCATTTCAGCAGGATCATTAAACTGTCTTGATCCAAAGACAGCAGAAGTAGCTAGCAGAATGGATCAATTCATTATTGTTAACCACTCTCAATTACAAGGTGACATTGCTCGTGGTAACGGAGAATCAATCTCTGCTATCAGCTCAATTATGGGTTGTTCTCAATCAGCTTCAGAAATTGGTCAGTCGTTAAAAGCAAACTACTCGACTCTTTTTTCTGCTGAAAAATACACTAACGAAATCACAGATGGCATCATCAACGTGATTCTTAGCAATCCAGAGCTTTCAAGCAAATGTAACAAATTGGCAGTTTAAGATTTATTGATTTTTATTAATTTCTCTTCTAGAGTCGCTATGAATGAAAATTCTAGCGACTCTTTTTTTTGGACTATATTCGTGTCTTGTTTTCTCCCAAGATTCTATCCTCCTATCAGCTCAGCAAAAAAATCTTAGCGAAACACGCCAGTGGAAAAAGCTGCTACACATTGAGCGCAATTGGATTGGCATAAAAGGAAGTCAAATTACAGATGCGAAGTTTTTCCTTTCTGGTGATAACAATAATCCAAAAGCAGAACTGGAAGCTACTCTCTTTGCTTTTCAAAAACCTGCTGAGGATTTTGCCCGTACGATTAAAAATACAAAAAAAGAAGATATCGTAGATCACAGTGAGCACCCAATATGTCGATTCCCGGCCCGGCTCACTTTTTTGCAGAAAAATTTAAGTGAACACAAAACGTATTGGGATTCACTTCCAAAAGTGAATTGTTCATTTCTGAATATTTATTTGAATGCCATTGATGCTAAATCGGTAAGTTTTGTTTTTTCTTCTTATTACAGTGACAGTCCCGGTTCAGCATTCGGACATACCTTTTTTAGAATCAATCGCAAATCAAACGAAAGTCATCAAGAGCTTCTCGATTTTGGTGTTGGTTATGCAGCTCAAGTGAGTGTGAATAACCCAGTTCTCTACGCAGTTCTTGGCCTTGTTGGTGGCTTTCGCGGTATTTGGACGAATCTCCCCTATTACTACAAGGTCCGTGAGTATAATGATCACGAAGCCCGTGATCTATGGTCTTATGATCTCAACTTAAAACCTGAAGAAGTTGAAATGCTTTCCTATCATTTATGGGAAGTCGGATCGACTTCATATACATATTATTTCTTCACTCAAAATTGCGCCTTTCATATGCTCACAGTTTTAGAGGCAGCAGCACCACGTCTTAATCTTATTGATCATGTTCCCTTCTGGTATGTCATTCCCGCTGATTCAATGAAGTCTCTTTTTCATGAAAAGGAATTAGTGAGCAGTGTGACTTTTCGTCCGAGTATTAGGCGAGTTTTTAGCCAACGTTTTAAAACACTGGATAAAAAATCCGTCTCAGACATTAAGGATTTTGCGAAAACGTTTGAATTTAACTCAGATAAAGGCTCACGCACGGACGCAGAATACGCAGCCTATTTGGATACTGCCCTGGATTTGATAAATTTAAAGTATCCAAATCTTACTAAAGAAAAAAATGAAAAGATGTTTGCCTTAAAAGAGAAAGTTTTAAGCGCAAGATCTATGATTAACACAATTTCCCCAACTGTTGAAATAGCTACAACCATGGATGAGCGACCAGATTTCTCACATGGATCTTCTCGTTTTAATCTTGGGACTGTAGGAACGATAAAAAAAGATTTTAACTTTGGTTACAGATTTGCTCTTCATGATTTGCTTGATAACAGCGTGGGTATGCCTGAAAACTCTCAATTGGAGTTCTTTAATCTTCAGTTTAAGCGTGAAGATAAAAAAGTGTATTTAGAAAACTTCAACCTTTTTAAAGTGCTGAATATAAACACTCTAAATTTCTATGAGAAAAAAATATCATGGGGCTTAAAGCTGGGAACACGGAGGATGAGACTTGCTCCAGCGGTTGAAGATTTCTACTCAACGGGTGTTGAAGTTCAAGCGGGATACGCCGTAGGGCTCAATGATAGCGAGCGTCCCTGGACGTTGTGGACCATGTTCAGAACTGATCTAAGTTATGCAGGCAAAGAAAAGAATGATCAATATGGTTATGGAGCTCTCGGATATCAAGTAGGTCTGTTAAAAAGATTTAGTTACAATCACGCTCTTCTAGTTCAATACGAAAAAATGTTTCCAAATAAACTCGATGCATTTGAGAGAATTGAAGCAGATTTTAGAAGCTCACTGACAAAAGATTTTAGTGTTGGATTGGGACTATCTAAGAGAAAGTTTAAGCTCGAAGCTTTCGTCTATTTCTAGCTAGAGACATCTAACAATATCATTTATCTTTGTTGGCCCTGACTTGTTATAAAAAAATGATATTGAATAAAATTTCTTACTTTTTTTACACCAAATATTGATAAGCTGAGCATTATAGACATTCTGCTCTTCAACACATACTCCAAAGACAAAACGATCAGTAGATTTCAACTGGTAGACATAACTGATTTGAACATCATTCGCGGTAATTTTAGGATTTAAATTAATATTCTCCAGGCACGAAGATTCATTTGTCACACTCCCACTATAAGGCGTGGCTTGAGTGGAATACATTTCTTGAATTTCGATATTTCTTGCATTGAAGTTGGTCATTGCTAATTTTTCATTCTCAATAATGGCCTGCTCAATTTGTAATAGCTTTAAGTTGGGATCAATGAATGATATTTTCTTTGAGGTCCATACGCCATCATTGTGCTCTTTTTCGATCTTAATATTTGCTTCAGAAATTTCTTTTTGAAAGAGAAGATCTTCGTACATTGAGGATAGGTTTTTGGACTTAGTACATCCTGTAGCAACTAAGAAAAGTGATAAAGCGATGAGTGTTTTCATGCCTTTAATTATAGCAGAAAGAAGTTGCAGCCAATCTATTTTTCGGTAAGCTTTATAGAAATATATAAAGGAGAATAAAATGAAGAGGAATTACTTAGTTGCTCTTGCAGCAATGTTAATAATGACAGGTCTAAATGCACAAGAAACATTAAAGTTAAGAATTGGCTGGCAAGTTCCTTGGTCAGTACAAGGCCAATTAGTGCAAATTCTTAAACACACGCCCATCCTCAGCAAGCATAAAATTGAAGCTGAATTCATTGGAAGAAATTATGGTCCAGAACTTAACGAAATCGCACTTGGTGGCGCATTGGATGTTATTCTTACTGCCGATCAACCAGCAGCTGCTCTCTTTTTGAAAGACAAAGGATGGGTTGGTGTTTCACGATTAATGTACAATAGAACAACGACATATGTTCCACCTAAATCACCAATCAAAAAGGTTTCTGATTTAAAAGGAAAAACGATTGGAGTTCCGTTTGGAGCAGCTGCTCAAAGAATTATTAATGAAAGTTTAGTTGCTAATAAAATGGATCCAACAACAGACGCAAAGTTTATCAACCTTGCAATGCCAGAGCATGCACCTCTTATTAAACGTTCAGCAGACGGTGAAAAGTGGGACCAGTTTGATGCCTTAAGTGGTTTCGACCCAATTCCAGCGATTCTAGAAGCGAAAGGATTAGTACGTACTATTGATGAAGGTAAAGTTGTTTCCATGGTTCTTATGAACAAAGAATTTTTAGCAAAAAATAAAGATGCTGCTAAAAGAATGCAAGCGGCCTTAATTGATGCTTATGAATACTATCAAAAGAATCAAGCTGAAGCAGATAAGTGGTTTCTAGAAGAAGCAAAATTAGAAGGTGCAGATGTAAAAGCGCTTGCGCTAGCCGCTTCTATGGAGCCCAATTTAAAAGCAAAAAATAAATCAAAAATGACTTTGAAGTTTACTCCTGCAGACATTGAATTGGCCCAGAAAGGTGCGGATTTTGTGGCAAAATCTACAGGTAAGGCCATCAGTATTAAAGATTACGTTTCTAATGATTATGTGAAATAATTTTTAGAGTGATAGTTTATAAAGATATATTACTAAATTGTTGGTCAAGCTTGGCCCGCGTTTTGTGCGGTGGAAGCTTGGCCTTCGTTATTGGAGTAAGCTTAGGACTTTTGCGATTTAGCCTTCCTTCATTCTTAAAAAGAAACTTCATTTTCAATTTTGTTTTAGATGCACCAAGATTTCCACCTCCAATTGCTTGGATACCGTTCGTAATACTAGCGTTTGGAATTAGTGATCTTGCTTCCTGGACGATCGTTTTTATCGGAGTTTTTCCAGCCGTTTTTATAAATACATATGAGGGATTGTCTTCTATTAAACCAGAGATCATCAGAACGGCGCGCTCAATGGAGCTTACAAAATCTGCAATGCTTTTTAAAATATATTTCCCCGCGATTTTGCCACAAATCTTCACGGGTTTAAGAGTTGGTTTATCGATGGGGTGGATGTCAATCATTGCCGCAGAAATGATTAGTGGGCAGTCTGGCTTAGGATATTCCATTCAGCTCAATAGAATAAATCTTCAATACAATTTAATGGTTGTTGATATGATTCTCATTTCTGTTGTTGGATTTTTTATCAATCAAGGGATGTTGAAACTTCAAGCGAAGGTCGTTCGATGGAAAAATTAAAAATCGAAAATTTGACCATGATTTTTGAAGCTAGCAAAGCAGAAGACTCAAAAGTAGTGTTCAAAGATTTTTCATTAGAGCTCGAATTAGGAAAAGTTTATGCTCTTACTGGTGAGTCTGGAATTGGTAAGTCAACACTAGCTCACATTGTGGCTGGACATTTGAAAGCAAACTCAGGTGTTATTAAGTTAAACGAAAAAATCATAACAAAACCAACGAAAGAAATAATTATTGTTCATCAAGAGAATGATCTTTTTCCCTGGCAAAATGTTTATGAACAATTACTTTTCACTGGAGCAGATGAAGCAGAGATAGAAAAACTATTAAATGTTTTCAAGCTTAATGATTGCAAACATCTCTACCCTTTCGAGCTTTCAGGGGGAATGAAAAAAAGGTTAGCCTTAATTAGGGCCCAATTGCTTAAACCAAAAGTATTATTTTTAGATGAAACCTTAGGATCACTCGATCAGAGCTTAATAAGGGAGATTTTGACTGAAATGATTCCGCTTTGGCGTCAAGAGAAGATGACTGTTGTATTCATTACACACCATTTCGACGAACTTAAAGAGTTTGTTGATCAAAGGATTAGTTTTTGAAAATTACAAAGTATGTTCTTTATTTTCTGACGATAATTTTTTTTCATTCAAGTTCAAACTATAAACATGAGCTTTATTTGCAGGCAGATTGTCGAATTTTTAGTTTTGATGGAAGTCTTGTTAAAAAGTTTAATGATTACCTTTGCCTATTTTTGGAAGACGGAACGCATTTTAGCTTGGTAGGAAGTACAGATCGAGAAATCGGTTATATCACTCGATATTCACAAAATAATCGTATTCTATGGAGAAAAAAAGAAGATGTTCACCATGAACTGAGCCTTACTTTGGATAAAAAAAGAATTACATATATTTCATCTGAAGGTGGAATCTATAATGGTGAAAATACACGTTTTGATGTTTTAAACATAGCTGATTTGAATGGAAAAATTCTGTTTCGTTATAGCTTTAAAGATCATTTTTCAGAACTGATCCAAATCCTCAAGGATAATGATAAACATCTGAGTCATGTACAAGTTCTTAAGTCTGGTGCCTTTAAAGGTTATACTGAATACACACACTTTAATTCGTTCAAGGAAATTCCACCCAATGTTTTATCTGAAGAATATTCATGGCTAAAACCTGGAAATTTTATTCTTGGAGGCAATTGCACCAATCTTTTTCTAGTTTTTAATTCATCACTTAGTGAAATCATAAAAATTATAAATTATGATGAAGGAAAATTGTGTGGAACTCACGATGCTCAAGTTCTTCCTACGGGAAATATTCTTCATTATGTAAATCTGAAGGATCCACATGTTCATCAATCTTATCTAGAAGAATATAATCCTATAAAACATAAAGTTGTCTGGAGCTGGCCAAAACAAAAGAATAACTTCTACAACTTTATGTTGGGAAGTGTACAGAGACTGGATAATGGCGAGACGATTTTTACTGATGGCGTCTCCGTAATGAAAAACAACTTAGGCATGAGAGGAAACAAACCTACTATTTTAAAAATATCAAAGGAGGGGGAAATCAACATGCTTTGGAGGATGAGCTTATCAAATAACAAAGAGCTTTATCGCGCCAGAATCCTACCTCTTGGATCGTTTCTAAAAAACAATTTTTAACCAGGCTCTACTTCTACTTCGAACTGCTCTTCTTCTTCATTCCATTCGGCCGTGATGTGAAGAGGGTGGCAACAAACTTCACAATCGACGATAAAGTCTTGAGACTCACCTTCTTCAACGTAAATCTCTAGAGGAATGTTCTGAAAACAATAGTGACATTTGATTTCCATACAGTCCTTATAGCACTTAAAAAAAAGGGCCGTCTTGCGACAGCCCTCTTTTATTTTTTGTGTTTGGTTTTAACTTCCAAACAATCGAACTCTTAACGCAAAGATCTCTGTTTCCAGCTTCCTTGCAGAGTAAAAACGCTCTCGCGTTTTTTCGATTGTTAGTAACGGTTTCTTCCGCCGCCGCCGCCGAATCCACCACGTGATCCACCACGGTTATCGTTTGGAGTCATTGGTTTTGCTTCAGAAACAGTCATTGCACGACCGTCCATTTCTGTACCGTGAAATTTGCTGATTGCTTCTTCTGCTTCTTCATCAGTCGACATTTCGATGAATCCGAAACCTTTTGATCTTCCAGTTTCACGATCAGTGATAACTTTTGAAGAATCAACAGTTCCTACTTCTTCAAACTTTTGTCTGAGAGATGCATCGTTTGTTGAGTACGGAAGATTTCCTACGTAAAGTTTTCTACCCATTTTATACCTCCTTAAGGCTGGGGCCGCTAAAGAGGAGGGACTTACTACTGACCACTAATCTTAAAGGCGACGAACATTAACAATGGCACCCTACATGAGTGCCTTAGGAAAGACTATCATTATTAATCAGAATTCGCCAGGGGGGTGAAAAGCTTACTGTTTCCTTTTAATATTTTGGAGATTTGTTAGGAAAGTTTTAAGGTTCTCTGAAAGCTTCTTCTTTTTCCAGTAGCTTGCAGCGTGTTTATTGGCTTCGGCATAACCAGGATAAGGATGGATTGAATCAAGTATTGTGTTTAGACCGAGGTTATTTTCCATGGCGAGTATAAATTCTTGCAACTGAAGAGATGAGTTCTTCCCTACAATCGTCACTCCAAGAATTTTATCTGAATTTTTAGCGGTCCACACTTTTACAAAACCATTCTCAGCATTTTCAATGACAGCTCTATCCAGATTTGCGAATGGAAAAATCGTTTCTTCGAATTCAATTTGTTTAATTTTTAACTCTTCTGCATTTAATCCCACTGCAGAAACTTCTGGATCGCAATAGGTACAACGAGGAATGAGCAGATGATCTACTTTATATTTTTTTAGAAAACCGAAGAGGATATTTAGGGCCACGACTTTAGCCTGATGAGAAGCAAAGTGAGTGTATTGAAATGGACCTGCCACATCCCCACAAGCGTAAATGTTGGAATAGGAAGTTTGAAGGTAATGGTTAGTCCAAATCGTGTTATCAGAATTCACTTTTAAACTTGGGAGTTTGAAATTGTGTGATGCCCTTCTTCCTAATGCTAACAACATTTGATCAAAAGCTAAAACTTTATCACCGTCATAGGTTTTCAAGCGAGCTTCATTATTTTTTACAGACAATAATTCAGATTGAATAAAAATTTGCACACCATCTTTTTTTAATTGTTCTTCAATAATGCGTGAAGCTTCAAGATCTTCACGGAAGAGAAGTCTGTTTTGTTTTTCTACAATAGTAACTTTCGAGCCGAGGCGAGCAAAGGCCTGTGCTAGTTCAACTCCGATCGGCCCACCACCAATAATTAGAAAATTTTCAGGCAATTCTTTTAAAGACCACAATGTTGAGGAAGTAAGAAAAGTTGTTGATTCAAGTCCAGGAATTGAAGGGATGAAAGGCTCGGCCCCTGTTGCCAACACAATATTCTTCGTTGTTAAAGTTTTTCCATTCACATGAACTTCATAGGGACTCAAAATCTGTGCTGTGCCTGTGAA
>CAMLRB010000154.1 GCA_946482295.1 uncultured Bacteriovorax sp.
TTTATGGATTCAATCTGGACCCATTCAAAGGACATCAATGTTTGATCTTGATCAATTTTAAGGTAGTTAGAAATTTTATCCGCCAATCGTTTTAAACGATACACTTCACTCTCGATTTTGAGGAACTCATCAAGAAGCTGAGGCTCAATCGAATCTGATCTTTTATTCAAACCTTCAATAAGAAGTAGTAGATTCGTAATGGGAGTTCTTAATTCGTGAGTCAAAACTCGAAGTGCGTGGCGTTTACGTTCTTCTTCTCTATTTTGAAAATGAATCCTGCTATATAAACTCAAAATAACGATAATGAGAACGATGAGAGAAGAAACGAAAATGATAATGGAAGAAGGACGTATCATTTCCAACAAATTCATCGCGCGTTTTTGCCAACAAATGTTTCCTTCTGAATAAAAACAATTCTCTTCGCCTGACTTGGCCATTGGATAAAAATCTTTTTCATTGAAAAAACTAGTCAATTGCTCGATCGTGAAAACAAAATATCGTCTACCAGTTTTTTCTTGGGCCCTCACGAGAAAATAATTGGTTCCCAAAATTTTATCAGATCCTTTTGTGAGTTGATCAAGATCATTGGCCCTCAATGTTTTTAAGATTCGAAAGGCCTGTCCCAAAGACTCTTCAGGGAGGAGGATGAGTTCACTAATATGAAAAAAGTTACTGTGCTCAGATATCCAATTTTTTTCTATAAATGGCGAACGTCCACTCTTAAAGGCTAAAAGAGCAAAACTCTCACCATTGTCATTTATAAACGGCGGTGTCGCAAAAAAACCTGAAGGTAAGTCGTTTCTAAAGCGACAGCGAAATGCCTCCCAAAGCTCTGCTTTTGATGCTTCCTCACGAGACATAATTTCAGGGGATAACGAACATTGCTCTGTGAGGTTAGTCGCTCGTGAAAAGGGACTAATCAAGGGCTGTAAAAGTTGAAAATGACCATAGGCCGGATAGAGGCCGTTAATATCCAGTTCAAAGAACGGCGTTGTTTTGGAGATAAAGGCCTTTTCAAGCGCCACTATATGTTTTTTATCACCGTCATTGGCCCACTGCTCTTTTTGCAGATTGAGGGCCGTATAGGCGGTAAAAAATGAAAGAAGAATGGCCGCACCAATAAGCGAAAGATAGATCTTCATAGCTTATTAGTTTAACTCATTTTGCTTTTTTTATGTCAGGCCAATGTCAACTTTCACATTTTAAATTAATAAAAGTCAGTTAATTTATCGCTGTCGGGAAAATCATTCCCTCTAGGTCGCGAGCTTATACCCTTTGCTATGAGGGATTTTAATTTATCAATACATTGATCCCATCCTGTTTCACATTCATTCACGGCTTCTTCGCTATCGAAACCGACTTGTACTAAATGAACCTCACAACCGTTCCCGACATCTTTAAAATCAATTGTTGATCTTAAATCTTTGAACATGATATCGCCTTTAGGACCAACAACAGTTTCCAGAGTGGCCAAATGCTCATCAGGAACAAACTCGGTAAACTGTCCGGAACAGACCCATCGACCTTCTTCATTCATATGTTCATAACGATAGCGCCCCCCTTCTCGGGCTTCCATCTCAGGCACTTTAAGAGTCATTCCTTCTGGTGCAGACCACTGCTCAATGAGCTCAGGATTGGTCCACCACTTAAATACTTCATGACGGTCTTCAGGTATGAAAATCGTTTTTTCAAGTTTTCTCTCCAAATTATCTTCAACATTCATTTTATTCTCCTTTAAATACTGATGAGGAATTTCTTCGATAACAGATAAGAAATTTCCGGCAGGATCTTTAAACCAGGCGATTAAAGGACCTTCATTATGGTTAATACCGTTTTCATCATTTCCATCAAAGTTTTCAAATCTCACTCCGCGCTTTTTTAAATCCAGAACTTCGGGAAGAATCTTTTTCACTCCGAAATTGAGAACTGTAAAAGTGGCAGCTTTATGATCTGACTTTGGGTAGATCAGAATTTCATTTCCGCCATTAATTTGTATGAAAAGCATGCGTCCGCACCCTGGATCATTTACTTCCTTAACGGAAAGACCTAGGACTTCAGAGTAGAATTCTTTGGCAGCATCGATACTATCAACCGAGAAACTACTGAATACATGTGATTGATTAATCATTCATTCCTCCTTTTTTTGACCACTAAATAACTTTCAACTTTAAGGCCAAGGTGAAATATTTACTCACTCCGATATTTCCATACTCATGTGCCTCTCCCAGTGATACTCCCTTGGTATTATGCAAATAAATGTACGTTTTTTAGAAAATTTAAGATTAGAAGCTAAATTCGACGATTTCAGTTTGATAACTGATCAACCTGTTCGTTACAAAGGTGATGGAACTGCCCCCTCTCCATTTGATTATTTTTTAGCATCATCCGCTTTATGTGCGGCCTATTTTGTGAAGGTCTATTGTATTGCCCGTAATATTCCCACAGAAGACATCAAACTTTCACAAAACAATATCGTTGATCCTGAAAATAGATACAAACAAATATTTCAAATTCAAGTGGAATTACCTTCAAGTATTTCAGAACATGACCGCGAAGGTATATTGAAATCGATCGAACGTTGTACTGTTAAAAAAGTTATTCAACAAACACCTAACTTTCAAATTGAAGCTGTAGATACTTTGGGGACTGATTCCGGTCTTATGTACCAGCACGCAACGGATAGCTCGACGAGAACTGTCCTTCTTGGAAAAGATCTTTCACTTGAAGAAACTATCTCTAACATGTCGGAGATCATTGCTGGTCTTGGAATCAAAATTGAAATCTCTTCATGGAGAAATCCAGTTCCTCACGTATGGTCTGTTCATATCCGAGATGCCGATGCACCAATGTGTTTTACCAATGGTAAAGGAGCAACGAAAGATGCGGCCTTAGCTTCCGCTCTTGGCGAGTATTTAGAAAGAATTAGTAATAATTATTTATATAACGATTCTTATCTTGGTGAAGAAATCGCCAACGCTGATTTCGTTCACTATCCAAAAGAAAAGTGGTTCAAAGCTGGACCTAAAGATTCATTGCCGAAAGGTCTGATGGATAACTACCTTCTTGATCTTTACAATCCGGATGGTGAGCTTAAGGCCGGTCACTTAATTGATACAAACTCAGGAAATGCAAAACGTGGCATTTGCGCAATTCCATACGAACGCCAATCAGATAAAGAAATTGTCTACATTCCTGTTAATCTCATCGGAAATCTTTTTGTGAGTAATGGAATGAGTGCGGGAAATACAAAATATGAAGCTCGCGTTCAATGTCTCTCGGAAATTTTTGAACGAGCTGTAAAAAATCAAATCATTCTGGAAGAGATCACTCTTCCTGATGTACCGGCCGAAGTTCTTGCGAAATATCCAAACATCGTTGAAGGGATTAAAAAATTAGAAGCAGAAGGTTTCCCGATCGTCGTTAAAGATGCATCTATGGGGGGACGATTTCCCGTCATGTGTGTCACTCTCATGAATCCAAAAAATGGCGGTGTCTTCGCTTCGTTTGGAGCTCATCCAAAATTTGAAGTTGCTCTTGAAAGAAGCTTAACCGAACTCTTGCAGGGAAGAAGCTTTGAAGGATTCAATGTCCTTTCTCCTCCAACTTTCAATCAAAGTGCAATTTGTGAACACAATAATATCGTTGATCACTTCATCGATTCAACTGGTGTTATTTCATGGAAATTCTTCAGTGAAAAATTTGATTTCGATTTCACTGAATGGGATTTCTCCGGCACAACGGAAGAAGAATACAATTATTTAATGGACATTCTGAACCAACTTGAAAAAGAAGTTTACATTGCTGACTTTGAAGAACTTGGAGTGAAGGCCTGTCGCATTCTCGTGCCAGATTATTCAGAAATATATCAAACAGATGACCTCATCTGGGATAATCACAATAAAGCTCTCACCTATAGAAATGATATTCTTAACTTGCATTCACTGGATGATAAATCACTCGCTAAACTTGTTAAAAAACTCGATGAAAGTGAACTTGATAACTATACTAAAATTTCAGAACTCATTGGTGTTACTTTTGATGAAGCCACACCTTGGGGCCAGCTTAACATTGGTGAGCTCAAGTGCCTTTCATTACTCGCTCTGAAAAAATTCGAAGAAGCTAAGGAATATATTGAAATGTTCATGGCCTTTAATGACAATCCAGCTCGCAGAAGTTTTTACCGCGCCCTGGATGCTGTTGTAGATATAACTCTTAATGAAGAACTTGATCTCGAAGACTACAAACTAAATTTGACTCGCATGTTCGGATCAGACATTCTTAATAATGCTATCGGTACAGTAAAAGGCGAGGTGCGTTTTTACGGACTGACGAAAACAAATTCAAATCTTGAAGGCGTAGATAAGCATTTGAGACTGATTGAGAGCTATAAGAAGTTGCAGGCGGCTAAATCACGATTTGCAGCTAAATCTAATTAATTACACCAATATTAATGCGTACGCGTTCAATGCTGATAGCATTCGCGCTTAGTTAAACGCGCTCTTCAATGCGATTCCAACTGAAATAAGTAAAGATCGGAACATGAAGAAAGAGAACAACTATTTCGAAATCTTTTATGCCACTCCCATGCCCTACCTCATTCTCGATCACCAATTCACAATTGTGGATGCGAATGCGGCCTATCTAGAAGCGACACTCACCACTCGCAAAGAAATCATTGGACGCAATATCTTTGTCGTCTTTCCAGATAATCCCAATGACCTCAATGCAAACGGAGTAAACAATCTAAACAAATCATTGCATACTGTTTTGCAAACGAAAAAACCACATCGAATGGACATTCAGAAGTACGATATCCCAATTCCTGGAACAAACGGAAAAGAATTTGAATTACGTTATTGGAGTCCGTTAAACACCCCAGTCCTCGATGAAGCGGGAGATGTAAAATATATAATTCATCAAGTTGAAAATGTGACTGCCCAAGTTCTATCTGCGAGAGAAAAGGACTTGCGTGAGCAATTCGTTGCGGCCTTAAGTCACGATCTCCGTACTCCTCTCACAGCTGCAAAGATTTGTGCCAACATTGTTGAACGAAAAGCAAAAGATCCTGATGCTGTTCTTAAAGCAATTAACAAAGTTGTTGAGCATATTAATCGAGCGGATAACATGATTACTGATCTTCTCAATGCCAACCGAATCAATGCTGGCATGAAATTAGAACTAGAATTAGAGACATTCTCTTTAAAGAATTTTATAGAAAATTATTTAAATGAACTTAGTCTCATCCATGGTGATCGCTTTCAGTTCATTGCCGATGAAAATGAGGATCACTATCATGGTCATTGGAATGAAGATGGTATAAAAAGAATAATAGACAATCTTTGTTCGAATGCTATTAAGTATGGATCTAAAGATCATAAAATTACTATTACATTAGCTCGTCTCAACAACCTAATTCAACTTTCTGTTCACAATCATGGCCCGGCCATCAGCCTCACTGATCAACAATTTCTTTTTGATCCATATATTCGAAAAGGCTCAAGTAAAGCTGCTCATGAAAAAGGGTGGGGGTTAGGACTAACTCTCGTAAAAGGTTTCACAGAAGCTCATAATGGTACTGTCACAGTAGAAAGTGATCCAACATCAGGAACAATATTTACTGTTCAACTTCCCATTTTAAACCTCACTGAAACTAGAGCTGAGCATGAAATCTCAGATCAACTTCAACAATGAGATATCTGACTTCTCAAGTGAGTTTTATTTCCATCTCACTAAATTTTAAAGATTCTCTTAACGAATAAAGTCCTCAAGCTGTCAATACTATCGATATGCAATTAGCTTAATGATTTTTTTAAAAAAACCGATATGGGTTATGAAAAAAAATTCATCAAAAATGCCCTAATTATTTTCTCGATAATCACTAGAATAATTTTCATGCAGTGGAGGATCCAACGTGGTCAAGGTAATACCTAAACAGATTGAGAGCAAGTTTGATCTTCACGAATTCTTTTTTTCGACGACGAATACGAAAGGAATTATTCGCTATGGTAACGATGTTTTTTTAAGAGTCAGTGATTATCCTAAGGATACAATTATTGGTGCTCCTCATAGTATTGTTCGCCATCCCGACATGCCTCGGGCCGTTTTCAAGCTCTTTTGGGATAAATTAAAATCGGGGAATTCAATTGGGGCCTATGTAAAAAATTTATCGGCCAATGGAAGTTACTACTGGGTCTTCGCTTTCGCTTTTCCAGTAGAAGACGGATATCTCTCAATTCGTTTTAAGCCTTCATCTCCTCTTTTTCAAACCGTCCAAACTCTTTATAAAGAGATTCGAGAATTTGAAGCTAAAAATGACGATCTTAATAAAGCAGAAAAACTGTTGGTAGAAAAGATTCAGGCCCATGGTTTTAAATCATATGAAGACTTCATGGTTAAGGCAGTTGTTGCAGAACTTAATTCTAGAGAAGAAAAATTAAAAGTAATGTATATCGAAAAAAACAATGAAAAAAGTGCTCAAGGCTCAGTCATTGCTGAAACTACTAAATCGACGCTCGCATCTTTGCAGAATATGTTTGATCGTGCTCAAAGTTTTCAAAAATCAAATATCATTATTGGAGAAACTGTAGATTCGTTAGCGAAAGGTTTTCGCAATTTAGGATTTGTTTCTTTAAACATGACAGTTGCAGCTGCAAAATTTGGTAACAAAGCGGCCAGTTTAGGTGTTGTCTCCCAGGAATTTACAAATATTTCTGGAGACATTGAAGCACAATTGAAAATCTTAGAAGATTTTACTGTTAAATTATCAGAGATCATTCAACAGAGTACTTTTAGAATTTCAGCACTCAATTCTCAAATGCTTATGGTGGATTTTTTTGTCAAAGAAGCTCTCCATAATGGCCAATCATCTGAAAATACATTCGCTGAAATGAATGAGAATAAAAAAGATTTCTCTCACTTGTTTTCTGAATACGCCACTAAACTTGGGGCAGAGGTCCACTCTCTAGAATCATCTCTCTTTGGTGTTGTGAGAACTCTTCAAGAAGTTAATCGTCTTGTCACTGGTCTAGAAGTTACTCGCCAGACAGGCGCAATCGAATCCGCTCGTGATGAAGAAGTCCGAAATACTTTTAAATATTATCTTGAAGAATTAACTAACTTTATCGCCATTCTACGAAAGGCCACAAACAACGTTTCTGCAGAAGTCACACTTCTAAAATCGCACAGCGAGGCCATAGTGAATGCTGCTAACAAAGTTTCTGGAAAAGTGACTGATATTTTTGAGTCGGCAACGAAACTTTCGGATGCTGTATAAAAAATCATTACCTACTTTTTAAATAATTTTCCCTATCAATAAAGCAATAATACTGTGTTTGTTTTGCGCAATTACTAGGTCTTGCTAAGGTTGAAGGACAATCTGAACTGATAGCTTCTCTTGTACCACAAGCATCTTCTCCTGTCGGTGAGCATTGCTGGGTTGAAGACGGCTTTAATCCTGAACAATTACTATCTGAAACAATTGCACCTTGATTTTGGCAATTTACAGCTCTCGTTTGAGTTCCTGAATTTGAAGTTGCATTACATGTAGCTTCTCTGGTTTTAGTTCCTAACCACGAACAACTTTCTTGACAAGCTGGATGCCCTCCGCACTTAACACAAGTTCCTTCTGGCTGAAAATAAACGTCAGAAAAAGAATTGCATCCACCACAAGTTTCTTTGTACTCAACTCTCCCTCCCTCACAAGTTCCCCATGGACCATAACTCCAATTTCCTGCTCCACCTGAACATGTTGACCACTCTGATGTTACCCAACTAAAACAAGATTGGGTATTGCAGGCACGCGATTCATTACTTGTATGCGGACAAGCTTCACCGCCATTTTTTTCAGCAGTAACGATCGTATAAGTTTGTGTTCCACCATCACAGGCCGCAGAACAAGTTGACCACTCGCCTCTGCAATCAAGGATAGACTCATTCTTGTTAATACAATCAGTAACGACTCCATTCTTGACGACTACATTGACGATAAATTTTTGTTCATAATTTTTGTTATCTTTCGTTTTCAGTTTAACTAAAAAATCAGCGTTACCATAATTGGTGGCCCCGAATGAAAAATTTTGAAGTGTCATGCTTGAAATTGAAATGGCGTGCGAGGCGCCCTTTTGTCCTATCGGTGCATTCTTTTGAAAGGCCGGAGCTCCAGCTCTGAAATAAATATTTTCAATTTCTGTGCCGGTGCCTTCAGGTCGAATGTTTCCCGGTTTCACAAATGTTTCAACACAACCTTCGTGAATGGAGAGAGCTTGATTGATAGTAAAAAAGGCCTGCGAAACATTTTCGTGAATGTGTCCTTTTTTCATTTCATTCGATTGCATTGACATAAAATTCATTGCAATGAGTGCAATTCCTCCTAATAGGCCGACTGCTATCAAAAGTTCAGTGAGAGAAAAACCTTTAGTGAGATTGTGTTTCAT
>CAMLRB010000155.1 GCA_946482295.1 uncultured Bacteriovorax sp.
TCAAAATGGAGGAGATGTTACGGCGACAGATTTTCATGCCGACGTTCCGCTTTTCTTGAAGGTTAATCAGGAAAGAAATAACATCACGTTCGATTATCAAGTGATGAATTGGCGCGATGAAGTTGAGAGAACTAAAAATACTTTTGGTCTTTTTGATTATGTCCTGGGCTCTGATATTCTTTATGAAAGCCAACATGCCCATGAAGTAGCAAAAGCACTTATTGGACTTCTTAAACCGGGCGGAAAAATAATTCTCGCTGATCCCGGAAGGGCCTATGTTCAGAAATTTATTACTTGTATGCAGGATTTAGATTTTCCGGAGAAGATGAGCGTACAAACAGTTCGTTCGGAATGGACTCAAAAAAATAAACCGCGTGATATTTTTATCTTTGAGTTTTCTTCTACTTCTTTTTCTTCTCAATCCACATAATCTCAAAAAGATTATTTTTTAGAGCAGTTCTCGGAACCCAAAAGTTTCCATTTTCACAACGAATTGTCGCAGTTCTTTGGCATACATCTTTTGAACCCCAACTATTGCGAATAAGATACTCACATTGACCAGTCGTTTTGTTAAATTTCCTACCTATTATTGTGGATGCATGATCCGCTTTTTTCCCTACGAAGTTTAGACCGCTATCTAAAAGTGTAGCAGGATAACCAATGGAGACGGGAAGTCCTTTTCGAAGAAGGGCATCAACATTTCCTAAGAGCTTTTCTGAAGGAATTTTTTCATTCGTGAGTGAGTACGTTGAGTACTGATTTCGGAATTGATGGCGCTTACAAGTAAGATCCATAAGGGCTGCGACTTTTTTATCGGCGGAAAGTTTATTCAATATCGTCACTATTTCAGGAGGTAGAGAAACAATGGGTTGCTGCGAGCGCAATGTCAGTTCACAGAGAATAGAAATAAAATCCTTTTTTGGATCGGCGAGATCTTTTATAAGAGTGCTAAGTTCAAGTTCGTCGTACGAACTGAAAACTTCTTCTTCCATACAAACGCCTTTGTTCGACAAAAGAACATTGACAGTCGCTAGTGCCGGCCATCCTCCGGCCTGAGTGAGGTCTTTGATTTTTGCATCGATCGCCATTTGCCGAATTTCATCATTGTTGTGATTTTGAAGAGCAATATCATAAGGTGAGAGTGGTGTTTGTTCATGATAGGAGAGAAGGTCTGCTGCTGAAAAAGCAAAACACCAATTAAGTGGACCTTGGTGTCTTTTTTTGGGCATGTTTTCAGTATTAATTTTTAGTTCTTTGCATTGAGTTTCATTTAGATTTGCACTGTCATCATATGCATGAATGTGCTTTCTCCAGCCAGCGATCTCGTTATCTGAAACTTTTAAGGCCTTGTCGTGTTTGTATTGTGGACACTGCTTTAGTTCTTCCGAGAATTTTTCAAAGATTTCAAACTCATCGTTTATATCTCGCCCCCATTTCACACTGGAGCGCATTTCTCGAATGGCACGTTTTGTATCAAGATAAGCGCGAAGACAGTTTACTTCCTCAGCTTGAGCAAATGTAATTGTAAATAAAATGAGAAGGAGTCCTTTCATGGAAATCTTATCGGCAGATATTTCAAATTCGTGAAAGGGTGAGTTTTATGGTCAGCTATAGGAGATCTTCGAAAAAAGCCCCGCGTTTAATGGAATCATCGATAAGGTGGACTTCAAGTATCCAGAGGTTTGCTGAAGGGGGGTGAGTGAGATCACCCAATTTAGCACGGGAGTGAACTGCGTGAGGAAAATCTCCCATCCGATGTCCATACATATTGCTATTGAGTCTAAGTCCTAAGCTCTTAGCTTCATCTGAAGCATACTGATAAAGCTCCTGGCCAGTCAGACTTTTTGTTTTCCAGGCCTCTTTTGTTTTATTAAAAACGATTCTAGTGGAATCGCGAAGGTGTAAAAGTTGGGGATCATTTCCAATGACAAATGTTTCGCCGTAATCAGCCTCATGTTCGGAATAGACCGGACCAATGTCGACAAAAAATATATCAGATTCGTTAAGGATTGCGGGAGTTGATTCGTCTCTAAAATTACAAGTCGTATTTTGACCCATTCGCAACTTTGTAGGATGCCAGCGTTTTTCTAATCCAGAATGATCCATCGTTTTTTCAAGCAGGACTTTGGCATCTTGTTCGGAGAGGCCTGTAACCATGAATTCACTGAATCGTTTTACGAGCTGACGTGTTTTTTCTTGAGAGTTTAGATAGATTTCAAGGTTGAATTTTTCACCCAGACCTTCTTCAGAGAAAGCGCTCATTTTTTATCCGGAGGACAGATGGCACAGCCGTAATCAGAATCTTCATGATCAGCTATTTCATCTTCCAGTGTCTGTTTATATTCTGAAATTTCTTGATCGCTAGCGCCTAAGGATTGAATGAGTGTCTCAGCTAAACCTGGAGCGATAACCTGGATATCGAGTCCAGCGTCTTCCATTTGAGTGGCAAAGCCATAGGCCTCATCGATCTTTTCAATAGTCGTCTCAAAGAGCGTTGTGCCGGAGAGTACATCAATAACTTTTACCTGGTTTGACATTTACCAAGACTAACAAGAGAATGCTCATATGGTAAAGTGTGTTTTGTACGTAGAAAAAGAAAAATTTTTAAGATCGCTTTTTGAGGTCGCTTTGCGAGCTAAAAAGCAGGAAATTCATACCATCGACACTCTTCAAAATAACATTTACTTGCTGGAAGATTTAAGGCCAGCTCTCATTATTCTCGATTGGGCAACGGTGCAAGGAAGTCCGGAACTCCAGAACGTAATGGATTTCAAAAAGAACAATCCTACAGTGAAAATCGTTGTTACCGGGCCTTCTCATGATATTCCCTTTAAGGCAGACGGATTTTTTACTAAACCCATTGAAGTAAACCAACTGGCACACAAGATAATTGCCTTAATTGACTAGAATGCTCGTAAGCACTTTTAGCTTTTAAATTATCCAATTCCCCTTAAAATAAAAGAATGATGAATTTAGGCTCCGGCGTTCTCAGCGAAAAAAACGCTTCGTTGGTATTTGCTTCACAGTTGATTTCCACTGTTTGTGACAAAATGATGTCCATAGGTCTTGTGTGGTTTTTAACGACTAAATTTTCTATCAATGTCGTTCCTTGGTTTTTAGCCGTTAGTTTTCTTCCTCATGTTTTTATGTCTTTTTATTCGCCCAAGCTAATTTCGCGATTAGGAATACTTCAAACTGTCATCATGACAGAATATTTTCGTGCCTTCGTGCTGTTGGGTTTTTATTTGTTACTCTTTCTCATTCCCGAAAATTCGCAAACATTTCTAGTTACATTATTTGTTTCTATGTTTTTAGTGGGGATCGGATCGAGTTTGTTTAATCCAGCGATTCTTTCTCTTCCGCCAAAGTTGGTTCCAGCGGAACAAGTCCCAGGTTTGAATGCACTACTCGATACAAGCTTTTCGCTTTCAAGCATTCTAGGAGCGGCGTTCTCAATTTTTTTGTTGAATATTTTTGATATTAAAGCACTTGTTCTCATTAATGCCTTAAGTTTTGCATTGGCAGGATTTCTTCAAGGAAAGGTCGATAAAATCGATACACCAGAAGAAAGTTTAGAAGCGCCAGATACAGAAACAACGATGGGTATACTTCGTAAACACAAACTCATAAGACGAATGCTTATTAGTTTTCTTTTCATAAATCTCATTTTATCTCCAATCTTCGTTATGATTCCTTGGTTTGTTGAAAATGTTTACAAAGGCAATGGTGGGGATTTAGCAATTATTGAAGGGGCAATGGGACTTGGAGCTTTTCTCACTGGTCTGGCACTCACTCTAACCGCAACGAATATCAAAGCGGACAAGAGAGTTGGGATGGTGACTGTTGTAAGCTTTTTATTTGGACTGTTTTTTCAGATTTTTTCTCTCACTTCTGCAACGGCGGAAGGTGCAGCGATTATGTTTATGATTGGCGTTCTCTCAACTTTTTTAAATGTTCAGGTTCTCACTTTTTTTCAAACGACACTCGCGGAACATGAAGTGCCGGCCATAATGGTTGCCGTGAATCTCATCAGCGCAGCAGCGCTTCCACTTTCATTCACGATCACTGGTCTCATTTTTCCTATCGTCGATATCCCGAAGCTCGCTTTGTTTTCCGGGCTCATCACAAGTATCGCTGCTTTCTTTATGCCGACTTATTTAAAAGAAAAAAAAACATAGGGTGCTCATGACATTCGGACAAGATGAAAAATTACAGCTCGCAACGCTTAATGATGTTCCTGAAATACTCACGCTCTATCGATTAGTTTATGGAAAGAGATATCCAATCAAGTATGGAACTGATGCAGACTTATTAAAATCTGCCATACAAAATCTTGAAACTCATATGGTTTTAGTGGCGAAGAATCTTGAGCAAAATCGCATAATGGGTGCACTTATCATCGAGATCGATGATTTTAATAAGATTGGAAAATTAGTAGGGCTAGTTGTTCATCCGGAATTTCAAAAAAATAAAATTGGGAATGAACTTGTTGCATGTGCCAGTGAGTTTTTTTTGGAAAAAGACACTCGTTTAAATTCACTTTATGCAACGACGAGGACAGTGACAGTTGGTCCTCAACGTGTGTTTATTAAGAATAATTATCTTCCTTTGGGAATTTTTCCGAATGCCCACAGATTGCATAAATATGAAACGGTCACCCTTCTGGCAAAATTTAGAAAAGGTTTACTAGAACAGAGACCACCCACGAAAGAAATGTCTCCAGGACTTGTTCCTCTCTATAATATCATTAAAGATCTGGTTCCGAATATTGATATCCCTGATGTTAAAGAACCAAAAAAACTTCCTAGTTATGAAGATGAAGAAAATTGGGAATTCGAGATTATTCGAGCACCGAATTATGTCTATCGAAAATTTATGGAAGCTTTTCCCAATCCAAAAGATCGCTTTTTTCCTTTTCATTCACCGAATATGTTAATTGCTGATAAAAAAGGCCGCATTGAGATTTTTGCCTATTTCAGTAAGCGTGACGGTTACTGCACTTTCATCAGTTCGACGAAGCCACTTTCAGAACTCAATGGAAGGTTAACAAGTCTTTACATGCAACTTGATGATATTGGGGTTTCATACATTGAAGTTCTCGTTAACGTCCGGAAGATTCCACATATAGAAACATTGTTGGCCGGTCAGTTCGTTCCTTCTGCCTTGTATCCGGCGATGAGAGAAATTGATGGCAAGTTTGAAGATTACGTCGTCTTGAGTAGAACAATGGAACCTTTAAACTTCAGAGGAATGGCGGTGATCTCACAATTTAAGCCATTCATTGATCAATACGTAGAAACGTGGAAACAGATAAATCTCGATACGATTGAGGTCATCTATGGAACAAAATAATTTAAAAGTTCCAGAATTAAAAGAACTCAAGTCAGTTCAGAAGTTGTGTGACATCTCTGACCCTTACGCTGATTTTGCAGGCTCGGATATAATTTTTATCGAGGCGATGAAAGAATGTACTAAGTGGCATATTCAAAAAAGTGAATTTTACAAGGCCTTGGCCTCTTCCCAAAAGTTTGATATTTCCCAAATTCAGACATTGGAAGATTGTCTGAAAATACCCCATCTATGGGCGCATTTTTTTAAGGGGAATGAAGTACTTTCGGTTCCTCGTGAAAATATATTTCTGCATTTAACGTCCTCAGGAACAACAGGACAGAAATCTCAAATTTTCTTTGATGAATGGACAATACGATCCGCCCAAAGAATGGTGGATTGGATTTTTCAAAAATATGGTTGGGATACTCCCGATCAAAAATGTAACTACATTCTTTTTAGCTATCAAACGGAAGCTAGTTCCAAATTAGGAACAGCCTATACAGATAATTTTTTGTGTAAGTATGCACCCGTTAATGAAGTATTTACGGCCCTTAAACTAACGGGGAGTGGTGGACACGAATTCGATTGTTTTGGAACGATCGAAGCTTTTCAGCGTTTTGCAGAACAAGGCTTACCTGTTAGACTTTTTGGTTTTCCGGCTTTTTTTTATTTTGCACTTGAGCGGATGAAAAAATTGGGACTTCCTCCTGTAAAATTTCACCCAGACTCAATGGTTTTTTTAGGCGGCGGTTGGAAAGGTCACGCTGACAAACAAATTGAAAAAAATGATTTGTATGAACTCGCTCATGAAATGCTCGGTATTCCAAAAGAGAGATTGAGAGATGGTTTTGGTTCAGTTGAACATTGCATCCCCTATGTAGAATGCTCGGAACATGAGTTTCATGTTCCAGTCTGGTCACGCGTTTTTATTCGTGATGTGCAAACGCTCAAACCACTAGGTAAAGATAAAAAAGGGTTTCTCCATTTTGTCTCTCCTTATATTACAAGTATGCCTGCACATTCCGTTATTATGGGAGATCTCGCTTCACTTCATGATCAATGTAAGTGTGGAATGAAAACTCCTTTTTTCAGAATTCATGGCAGAGCCGGAGTTTCAAAAAATAAAAGCTGTGCTCTCGCTGCATCCGAGCTTTTAAAAGGAAAGGCATCCTAAATGAACTCACCAATTCAATCGAATTTATGGCTTGGTAATCTCATGAACACTGAAGAGTTCATGATGAAGCTAAATGAGCAAGTCGAGAATCAACAATTCTGGTGTCAGCCGCCTTTAAATCATCAAGTGTTGTTTGAAGCCATAGAAAAAACGAGAGAAGAGCTACTAAAAAAAGAAAAATTATACTTATCGCTAAAAGCTGATTTGAACGAGCGAGGCGATACCACTGAAGATGAAATTCAATATTCGATGGATGCGCTCATCGATTTTCTCAATCGTGATCAATTACGATTAAAATTAAAACGTGAACTAGGCAGTGAGAATCCTTTCGAACTAAAAAGAACTGAAGCGCGAGAAGATCATTTTGAATCATGGTATCCGTTAGGAACTCTAGTTCATATCACACCTAATAATTCAGCCCTGTTGTCGGTCTTAGGCGTTTTAGAAGGTCTCCTTAGTGGAAACGTGAATGTTCTGAAACTAGCTCGTAGAGAAGGGGCCTTTGCGTCCATCTTTTTTTCGAATCTCATCAAGCATGATTCCACAAATTCACTTAAAAATTATATTTTTGTAGCAAAGGTAAGCTCTAAAGATAAAACTGATCTTGTTAAACTTCTCTCCCTCGCAGATGTCATTTCTGTTTGGGGAGGAGAGGAAAGTGTCCAGGCCGTTAAAGAAATTGCTCCGAAAGGCGTGCGTATTGTTGAATGGGGACATAAAATTTCTTTTTCGTTTATTTCGAAATCTAAAAAAGCTGATAAACAGACATTCGAAAGTATGGCCCGCGAAATTTGTTTAAATGAGCAGATGGCCTGTTCAAGTCCGCAATGTTTGTTTATCGAAGATGCTCATTTCGAAGAATTAAAATCTATCGCCCAATCTTTGGGCCATGCTCTCAATGCGATTTCACCAACTGTGAAAAAAATTGAACCTAGTCTTCAAGAACGGGCAGAACTTACGGTGACGAAAGAGCAAGTTCGTTTGAAATCAATATTTAAATCAGCTGAGTTACTTGAATCATCAACAGATGATTGGCGAATTTATATTGATGAAACACCTGCGCTTCAATCCTCACCACTTTACCGGACAATCTGGTTAAAGCCGATGGCAAGGGAAAAGATGATTAATCATCTACGTCCGCTTAAACAATATCTTCAGACGGCAGGCGTGGCAGCGGATAAAAGCGAAATTGAATCTCTCACTCGCGATCTTTTTATGGCCGGGGTTCAGCGCATTCGGGCCATTGGGGAAATGACTGATAGCTATATTGGAGAGCCTCACGATGGAGTGTATGCACTGGAAAGATTCTGTCAGCGCATAAATTTTAAGGATGCCAGCAATAATCCATTAATGGTAGGGAAGGCTTCTTTTGAGGATATTCAATCTCTGAAGATCAATCGTACTGAACCCATCATGGAAAAGGCTGATTTTCAAAATCAAATAGTTGAATCGAAGTATGCTGACTTGTTTTTTTACAGTGGTGGAAGTTCGGGAGAACCAAAACTCTCAATGTTTACATATGAAGATTATCATCGTCAGATGGAAGTGGCCGCGGAAGGATTGTATGCAGCAGGATTAGATCCTAAAAAAGATCGTTGTATGAATCTTTTCTATGCAGGATCACTCTATGGTGGATTTACCAGTTTTTTTACCATTCTTGAGAAGTTAAAAGCGATTCATTTTCCAATGGGAGCTACGACTGATTTTGCGATGGTAGGGCAGACTATTGTTCGAAATAATGTCGACACTTTATTAGGAATGCCTTCTTATCTAGGACAATTGTTCACTGAAAATGAAGACTTGTTCAAAAAATATAAAGGCATAAACAAGGTTTTTTATGGCGGCGAACATTTTAGTGAAGGACAGA
>CAMLRB010000156.1 GCA_946482295.1 uncultured Bacteriovorax sp.
CAACATGTCCAGCAATGACAACTCGAAGATTCATTACATGTATCCTTTGACTCTAAGCTTTTGCATGGCATAGGTGTCGGCCTGATCTTGAGCTCTTCCAGCTCTTTCACCAGTCTTAGTTACTTTTAATTCAGCTATCACTTTATCTAATGTGTCTGCATCCGAATCGATCGTCTTAGTGCAAGGAGCGCATCCGACACTACGGTAGCGTGTTCCATTTTTGGCATAATACAAATCGAGAGTAGGAATATTTTCTCGAGCGATATAATTCCAAATATCAAGTTCCGACCAATGCAGAAGAGGGTGAACGCGAACATGAACTTCTGAAGGAAAATCTGTATTGTATTGATCCCAGAGTTCTGGAGGTTGTTCAACAAAATCCCATTTAAAACCTTCATCACGTGGAGAGAAGTAGCGCTCTTTTGCACGCGTTCCTTCTTCATCTCTTCTTATGGCGACGAAAATGGCCTGAAAAGGATTGGCCTTTAAAAATTCTTTAAGGGCATCTGTCTTCAAGGCGGTACAACATTCAAGTCTTCCAATGGTGTGATTCATTCCCGAGTTGAGAGCAGTTTCATTTTTAGAAATGAGAAGATTGAGTCCCCATTCTTTTACTTTCTCGTCCCGAAATTTAATCATCTCGGGAATTTTAAAAGTGGTATCAATATGAATCATAGGAAAAGGAGCGCGGCCGAAAAACGCTTTTCGCACCAACCATAACATGACAGTTGAATCTTTTCCCATCGACCAAAGCATGGCGAGCTTTGGAAATTTTTTATAGGCTTCACGAATAATATAGATGGATTGCTGCTCAAGTTCGTCTAAACGCGAATGAGCTAATTGATCCGTCATGGAAACTCCGTTTTCCCAAAGATAATTGTAAGAAATTAGTCTCAATTCTAGCATAAATTGGCAAAAAAGGCGCCATGTCACCATGAAAGGTGGAGTACTTTTGTAGATTTTTGTTTTATCCTATCCCAATAATCTTAAAAGAAGGTACGTATGATAAGCAGTCTTGTAATCGTTCTATCGGCACTATTCTCAGCTTCAGCACAAGCGGAATGGAAGAGTGAATCTATTCAAAATGTTCAAGTCCATTACTATCTTCCGAAAGAGACAAGCTTCATGAATTTTGGAACGAAAAAAGCACTGATGATTAATCTTCATGGCTGTTCACAAAAAGCTGATGATCTTAAAAAAAATGGTAACTGGGAAAATGCAGCCGATGAATTCAATATGGTTGTTGTCCTTCCAAAAGTTCCCAATGGTGGAGTTTACTCTGGGTGCTGGGATTATTACGGTGCTGATCACACGACGGCCAATAGGCACAATGTACACGTTTTGAACGTAGTTAAAGGAATGCTGAATAAAGCAGAACTCAATATCGATCCTGCACAGGTTTATGTCTCAGGACTTTCTTCAGGTGGCGGTCTTTCAATGGTTCTTGGCTGTTTAGCTCCCGATGTTTTTGCTGGAATTGGTTTAAATGCCGGACCGTCTACAGGAACAGCAGCAACTGAAATTTCTCGCCCGCAAACCTCATTTGAAAAAATGATGTCCACTTGCCGTGATCTCGGAAAAGCAAAACAAGAGTTCTTCAAAACTCAACTTACTTCGATCATTTATGGCAATAATGATTTTATTGTTTCAACCACATTTAACACTCACAATGCCGAGATCATGCGCAAAATTTATGGCGCTGAAAACAAGCTTACGTTTGATACAAAAAAGTTAGAAGGTTCACAAACTGACGGTACGGGAACAATGTGGGCCGATGAAAAAGGACCACGTGTTTCACTCATTATGAACACAGGACTAGGCCACAACTGGCCAGCAGGCCAAGGTGGGAACAGTGGATCTTTTATTAACAAAAAAAGTATAAATTATCCTCATTACCTCGCCGAATTTTTTGCGACTAACAATCGTCGTTCGTCTAATATTAAACTTCCAGCACTGGCCATTGATCCGGTCATTGCAAAAGAATCACGCTTTCATGTCAGTGGAGCTGTTCGTGTTCCGTTCAACAAAGTCAAAGCGCTTAATGTTGTCGTTAAAAATCTAAAAACAAATTCAATCGTTGATCGGTTTAGCGCCACAGTTTCTCGCGATCATCGTTTCTTAGGTTTTTCAAAAGCTCTTCCAGATGGCGAATATGATTTTTCATTTGAACTTAATGCTGGAACTGGCATGAATCGTTTTTTCAAACGCCATTCATGGTTGGGGGAAGTGCAGGGAAGCAATGCTCCTCAGCTCGTTAATACTCACTTCCAAAGTGTGCGTGGTTGTCTAAAACTCAAAGGGCAAGCCGTCTCAGCTGATGGAGAATCACTTAAAGGTGTCTCTATTGTCGTTGACGAGAACGAGACTTTCACGGCCGATATTGGTGACGATACTCAATGGTCTTTCAAAACATGTGACCTCACTCCAGGCGAACACACGGCCAATGTGTTTACGGAAACTCAGGTTGGCAACAGAAGTAATGCTCAACAAATCATCTTTAAAACTGAAAAGAATTTGGCCGTCTCCACACTACAAGACCATATGGAAGCTAAACGCTTGAAATGGGCAGATTATGGGACGTTCTACCTGAAATATGGGAATTCTCACTTCGCTCTTTATCTAGGAGAGGATGGAATCTGGAGGGATTAATCCTATCCTTTTTTCACGATTGTCCCTCTGAATTTTTAAATTCGTTACAATCTTAGGCATGAAATATCTCACTCTTTCATGCCTTTTCTTAAGCCTAGCTCTTTTTACTGTTCAGGCGAACAGTGACTGTATGTCACTTATGAAGGCCTTTAATAGTCAAACTCAATCATCGTCTCAATCACCCTTTAAAGACATGGATTTCTCAGCGAATGAACTCACAATCGTTCAGGAAGCATGGGGCGAACAGAAATCAAAAACGAGTGAAACACGCGTTCGTAAATATCTTGCTTATGTTTTAAGTTTGAGTGAGAAAGAAAGACCATTAGCTCTTCGCGATCTCGCACAGCTTGACCAATGGGAAGCGAATTCAAAACACATCAAAAAGTTTAATGAAATGGATGCGAAGATTTCAAAGAAGATCGCAGCTAAAAAAATCGTCGATCCAAGAGATCAGGCCCGCTATACAGATCTCTATTACGGATGTCGTGCCCTTCGTCCCAATGAAGTGAATAAAAATGCCGCTAAAGATTTTAAGCGTTTTAACCTCTCACTAAACCTCGGAACATTGGCCGCGAGTTATGCTTTTTATAATATGGATAAAGACTTCGATGCTGAATGGTTTACGAAACTTGGCTATGAAGTAGGGATCACAGTTCTTTTTTCATATGTGGGTGGGAACATCCAGACGAAAGCGACAGATACACAAATTGTGAAATCACTTAAGAGTTATTTCATTGGGCGAATAATGGGAACGACAGACATTCTCATTTACGATCCCTTGTTTAATGATGAAGATACGCGTGGTGAAAAAGTTTTTGCTGATTTGAAAAAACTCGAAGAGACTAATCCAGAATTTAAAAAACGAATTCAAGAGCTGAAAAAGAACTACGAAGAACGCGGTCTCTATCGCCGTTACAAAGACGAGCTCATTTCGAAACTTAAACAACTGCCCCATGTCGGTCTTGGCCTGAAAGGGGATTCACGTGATGAGAACGGACTTGACTGGAACAATTTAACGAAGGCCGACCTCGATCGACCTGAAGTGCAAGACATTCTCATTGCTGCAGCAATGGCAGAAGTTTACCAACAAAGAAAAGGGGAATGGATCGAATCGTCGAACTCTGGTGTAGATCGTTATGTTTTCAACTCTGTTTTTTACGGAGTGCAAATCCCTAAGAGCATAGTGCAAAATTTCATTACATATCAAATCCTTTGCATGGGGCAAGACAATCCCAAACTCTCTTTTACAAAGGCTGTTCTCTTCAATGTCTCTGCTAATTTTGCTGTTAATCAAGTGCTCTATGGCTATCGCGAAAAAGCAATCAATCAATAATTTTCACGCAGTCAAATAGCTCTCACGCTAAAGAGAAATTCTAAAATCTTCATTGACCACCAACATTGATCTCACTAATGTGTGCACGCTTTGGATTTTCTGAGGTTCAAAGTTTTTACTTCCTAAATTGCTCTTTTGATTTTTCCTTCGTCATTAAAATTTTGAGGTCAAGATGAGTATTCTAGTCACAGGTGGCGCTGGTTACATTGGTTCTCATGTCGTAAGCATGCTCGGGGAAGAGAATAAAGAAATTATCATTCTTGATAATCTCTCTACGGGAAAAATGGAGAATATCCTTTACGGAAAACTCGTTCTCGGTGATGTCGGAGACGAAGAACTCTTAGATGAAATTTTTTCGAAAAATATCATCGAAGCTGTTATTCATTTTGCAGGAAGTATTGTTGTACCGGAGAGTGTTCGAGATCCAGTTTCCTATTACAAAAACAATACTCTCAACTCTTACAAACTCATAAACGCTTGTCTTAGACATAAGGTAAGTAAGTTTATTTTTTCTTCAACTGCGGCAGTTTATGGAATGCCTCAAGACGGAATTGCATCTGAAGAGACATTAACTTTACCCATCAATCCTTATGGGCGATCAAAATTAATGACGGAATGGATGTTACAGGATGTGGCCCACGCACACGAATTTTCCTATGTGGCCCTTCGTTATTTCAATGTGGCAGGTGCCAGTCGTTCTGGAAAAATCGGGCAATCAACTCCGAAGGCCACGCATTTATTAAAGGCCGCTTCAGAGCTGGCCACTCACAAGCGCGAAGAAATGTCTGTCTTCGGGACTGATTATCCTACGAAAGACGGAACTTGCATTCGAGACTATATTCACGTTGATGATCTTGCGCGCGCACACCTGGATGCCCTTCGCTACCTGGAAACAAATAAAAAATCACAAGTCTTGAATTGCGGTTATGGAAGAGGATTTACAGTTCTAGAAGTTTTAGATGCTGTAGAGAGAATCACCTCTCAAAAGTTGAATATTAAAAAAGATGCTCGAAGAGAAGGTGATGCTGTCATGCTGATCTCTAACGCTCAAAAAATTAAACAGGTTCTTGATTGGGAGCCGCGCTTTGATGATCTTACTTATATCGTTAAGTCTGCTATTGAATGGGAGAAAAAACTTCCCAAATCTCAAGGAGAAGTTTCGTGATTCATAGTAAAAGAAGATCAGTCTCTGTTTGGGATGTTGATCCAGCATCAACCATGCTTCAGAAAATTCACTATAAACACGTAACTAAAAAATTAAAATCTTTTTCCGTTGTCAGTGAACATAGACATGAAGGCAAGACTACTGTTGCAGTTCTTCTTGCTCGTGGTCTCAGTGAAGTTTACGGAATGAAAGTGCTTCTGATGGATTTGAATCCAGAAGGAGATACATTACTCAATCAACATTTGAAAGAATCGAAGTCAGAAAATGGAATCATTGATAACCATCATTTTCCTTTTGATATTTTCCGTATGAAGAATCTCAAAATCGATTGGGCCAGAAACATCTTCGATGGTCTCTATTTTAATCGTATGATCAGTTATTTTACTGAAGAGTACGACATGGTCATCGTCGATTCTATGAGCCATGTTGGAGTTGCCGATACTTTTCTAAAAATCAATACTGATACAAGTCTTGTTGTAAGCACTGAAAGATCTCTTAAGGCCCCTAAAAACAAACTCACTCAAGAACTTCTTTTGAACAAAAAACAAGTTCTAGGCGTCGTTTTCAACAAGTAGAGAAATGTTATGAAAGAAAAAATTTATGTGCGAGAGTTTTTTGAGTTGCTTATTCGTTACCGTAAACAACTCATTATCATTATGGGAATTTCATGCCTTTCATTGATCTCGCTGTCTTTTATTCTTCCTAAGACATATCGCTCAGAGTTTGAGCTTACAATTTATTCTAAATATTTTAAAAATGCGTTTATCAGCGAAGTCATTCCCGGCATGGGCTCAATGGCCGAAATGACTTCAACTGTTGATTCGATGGTTAAAGAAGTGATGAACGATGATTTTATCGATGAGATTGGACGTGAATATCATATTTATCCTTCATCAATGACTACTCGAGAATTAGCGAAGGCCCGTGAAGATCTACGCGATCGCTTTGAGATGTTTTCCTCGAGTGGGCAGTCTTACAAAATGTCTTTCACACATAATGACCCTCAAGTGGCTTATGAAGTGACTAAAAAAGTTATGAATACTGTTCGTAACAATTTTATCGAAACCCGTTTGGAAATTATCGAATCGGCTAAAAGAACCATTCTTAAAAAACTGGAGTCCATGAATGTCACGAAACATGTGAAGGACAATGACACCTATTCCACAGCTCTTGCGGCCAAAAATCCCGATGTTTTGAATTCAGAAATACAAAAAATTAATCAGGATTTAAGCGCCCTTAAAATGCAGTTTAATAGCTCACACCCTCGAATTATTAAACTTGAGCAAAGAAAATCTACGATTGAAAACTGGTTGAAAGAAATCAATCATGACAGTAGTTCGACAAAGGACTTTTCTGATGCTCCATTGTTAATGGCCAGTGATAACGAGATCTCTGAGAATATTGCTTCTAAGCTCTATGCAAAATTCAATGACATTAACATCGCCCTTGATATTGAACGTAAGAGTTTGCCAAGTTACATCGGAATTATACAAGCACCTCAAGTTCCAACATCACCACTTTTTCCAAAGAAGCGTCTGTTTGCCAGCTTAGGTTTTATGATGGGTCTGCTTTTTTGTTTTACATACGTTTTTTATTGCGAAGTTATGTCACTCTCTCCTAATGATACAGCACGGGCCATGGCCCTTGAATTGGAAGGTGAATATTTTGGCATACTCCCTCACATTGATGAAAAAGAATTAATGTCTGAAAGAGAGCTCGTTTTCCGGGATGATAAGATCGAAGAGATCACCAATCAAAATGATTACATTCTTACAATGAACTCATAGGCTGATATGGATGCAAGTCATGATTTTTTGCTTGTCTTACATCAATTTATACTAGGATTCTTAGGACTCTTTTTTGTCTATTTTGCCTGGAGAGATCAAGTCGCTGGAACTTACGATAGGCTTTCCAGAATTTCAGGTCGAACTGTTTTTGCGGCCTTTATTGGAGTCTTTATTGCGCTCTTTTCGCTCTTTATAAAAGAGTGGGGACCGGAGATGATGTTCTTCTCCTTTTTTTTAGCCTTACTTATCACACTTGGTTTATTTGATCCTAAATTTGCAGTTTCACTTTTCATTTTTTTGTTGATTTCAAGACCATGGGAGTTTTTTAATACACCCCTCATGATGTCAATGCCTAGAGACCTATTCGTATTGACCATGTTAAGCTTTTTGGCCCAAAAGATTATTCGAAAGCAGTTTTACTTCCGATGGAATTTCGCTTGCACTCTCATTTTTTTTTACGCCGCATGGACTTTTTTTTCGATCATCCCATCCCAGAACGCTGCACACGCATTTTTTCAGTTTGATGAAGTTTTTATCAAGGGAATTATTGTCTTCATCATGATCGTAAATGTTGTTGATAAAAAAGAATATATAATGCCAATACAGATTGCTCTCGTTTTTGCGATTTCAGAAAAATCCATTCTTTCATTTTATAAATCTCAAATTTTAAAGATTGTGGCAGATGGCGAGCGTTTGACGAGTGTTGGGATTTTAGAAAACTCCAACGACATTGCAGCGATAATGATTCTTGCGATTCCATTCACATTGCGATTATTTAATGAAATTAAACCACTTTTTGTCAAAGTGATTTTGTCCTTAAGTGTTTTTGGTTTTTATAGTTTTCTTGTTTGGGAATCCAAGTCGAGAGGAGCCGTTTTGGCCATAGGCGCACTCGTGATTGCCTGGATGTGGTTAAAAGCAAAAAACAAAAAACTTGCATCCATTATAGTTATCTCCGGATTAGTGCTTTCAATTTTCGCGGTCACTAGTATTAAACGAAATGCAGAGGATATTGAAGGATCTACGAGTAATCGAAAAATATATTGGACAGCAGCTGTAAACATGGCCATTCGCAATCCTATTTTCGGAGTTGGGTATGCGAATTTTCCCTATCGTTTGATGGAATTTACCAATGGACATGTAGGAACGGAAGGAAAACATAAGACGGCTCACTCGACGTGGCTTCTTGCACTCGCTGAGAGTGGATTTATGGGATTCATTTTTTATGTTGGTCTTTGGTTTACTGCGATTAAAGGTGCGTGGCGAATGAAAGAAAGTCATCCGCAATTTTTCCTTGGTCTTGTTGCATATGGTACTGCGATAACATTTCTCTCTCATACCTATATGCTTTATCCTTACATTCTGCTTGGCCTTATCATTGCAGCTGAACCTTTCTATTCTGT